>JAGQSE010000429.1 GCA_020439725.1 Acidobacteriota bacterium | reverse complement strand
GAAACGCTGTGGATCAGCGAGCGCCACGGCTGGGAACGGTTCGTCTGCCTGCAGCCGCCCTACAGCATCCTGCGCCGCACGATGGAGGTCAGCCACTTCCCCATGACGCTCCGCCACGGCATCGCCAGCATCGTCTGGAGCCCCCTCGAGGGCGGCTGGCTGACGGGCAAGTACCGCAAGGGGCAGGGCAACCCCGGGGACAGCCCGCGGGCCGCCAATTGGGTCGGCGATCTCGAGCAGGAGCGCTTCGAGCGGCGCCTCGACGTGGTCGAAGAGCTGGTCGCGCTCGCCGGCGACCTGGGAGTGCCGCTGGCGGAGCTGGCGCTGGCCTGGACGCTCCGGCACCCGGCGGTGACCTCGACGATCATCGGGCCGCGCACGATGGAACAGCTCGAAAGCTGCCTTCGTGCCGCCGAGCTCGACCTCGACGACGAGGTCTTGAAGCGCATCGACCGGCTGGTTCCCCCGGGCGAGTCGGTGCTCTGAGCAGTCGTCCTATCGGGGCGGCCGCCGTTTCTGAGGGAAGAGTCGCCGCCGCAGCCAGCGTAGCTCCTGGCCCGCGGCGCGCAGCGTCGCCTGAGCGACGAGGCGCGGCGGCGGCATCTGGCCGAAGGCGCCGGCGATGGCGTAAAGCGTGTAGAGACCGACCCGGCTACCGCCGGTGATGGCGTAGATCGGCTCCCAGCTCTCGGGCAGGAACTTGGCCTTGTAGGCGTCGAGACCATCGAAGTCGTAGAAGCGCCGGCCATGGGCCCGCACCCAACCGAGGAGGAACCGCAGCCAGGCCCGCTGTGGCGGCAGTCGAACGTCGGCTCGCCGTGACAGCGGGCACAGACCGAGGGTCGCATAGGTGCTGCCGTGATCGACGAAGGCCCTCATGGCGGCGTCGAGAAGCAGCTCCGTGGTGCCGTTGGGAGCCTCCGCGCCGCGGATGTTCTGCTCGACCAGCCAACCATGACGCTGGGGGATCGGCGAGGCGACGAGGAAGCCCACGGGGCGGCCCTCGCGCTGGGCCACCAACACCAGACGGTCCCACAAGCGACCCAGCGTGTCCGGCTCGATGAGGAAGTGGAGCGGCGGCAGACCGCGGGTGTCGAGCCACTCCTCGAGACAGCGGCCCAGCTCCGGGTGGTCCTTGGCGTCCGTCGCCGACCACCGTGTGACGGTCACCCCTTTGTTGCGCGCCCTGAGGAGCTGCGCCCGGAGGGACGCCTTGCCCTCGATGATGGCGGGCCAGTTGCGCGGATCCCAGCACGGCTGGGCTCCCAGATACAGCCGGTCGTAGGGGCCCCGGGCCGCCAGTGCCCGCGCCAGGCGCTCCCCTGCGCCGAAGTAGCAGGTGCGCAGCCGGCGGCGAGCGGTATCCGCCTCGAACTCGGCCACCACCTCGTGCAGCCGGTCGTCGGCGCACACCGGAGCTCCGGCCACCACCCGGTGGCCGTGGGCGGTGACGAAGCCCACCACCGCGTCCCCGTCGTCGGAGATCCAGCGCTCGATGCCGGGGTTCAGGATCTGGTAGACCGTGGCGTTCCAGCCATAGCGGAGAATCAAGCGGCGTACCGGGCGAAGGGCCGGGGGAACGTCCTCCAGAGGGGACAGTTCTGCATCGATGGGCCGGGAGGAGATGCTCACGATGAGCGAGCCTACCAGCCCGGTGCTAGGCTCGACCGCACAGCCCAAGACCGGCCCCGGCGGGCGCCTCGCGAGGAGTCCGACCAGCAAGGCACGCCGCTTGCACTTGTTCGCTTGCACGTGGGCCCGGGTCGCTTGCACCTGTCCCGGGCCGAGGCCGTCCCGACCGATGGCAGGCGGCCCCGACGTCCCGGTCTCCAAGATGCTCTTTGGCAGAGCTTGCAGACGAGATTGGAAGAGTTGCCAGGAAGAATTGCCAGATCGGGGAAGACCCCAGGCTTGAAAGACTCCGCCGGACTCGCACCGTGGTTCGAGCCCCGGCGATAGAACGAGAAAGGACCTTCACCATGAGATCCACCATCACCAACCTCTCCCACCTCGCGGCCGCGGCGGCTCTCGCCGCGGGCTTGTTCTCCGTGCCGGTGCCGGCGGCGGCACAGCAGGAGCCTGCCATCGCCGAGCTGCGCATCGCCATCCAGGACATGGCGACCAAGCAGCAGCGCGGCTACGTCAATCCCGGGGATACCCTCGAGCTGCGGGTCGGCGAGCGGGTCCGGCTCCGCATGGTGGCGATCCCCGCCGCCGGCAATCGCGCCCCGCGCTATCCCTCGGCGCGGTTCTCGGAGCTCGCCGGCGGCGGCCGTATCGCGCTGTCCCGCGTCGACGCCCGCGAAGGCTCGGCGATCCTCGAGGCGGTCAGCACCCAGCACTCGGGCAACCCGGGCGCGACGACGCTGGTCCGCTACGAGCTGCTCGACAACGTCAACATCCGCAAGGGCCTGCTCCAGGGCACCATCACCGTCGTGGTCACGGATCGTCAGGCCGTCGTCCCAGAGCCGCCGGCGCAGCGGCCCGAGCGCCTCGGAGTGACCCTCTTCGAGCACCAGGGCTTCCGCGGTCGCAGCGAGACCTTCTTCGACGACGATCCGCGGCTCAACGACAACCTGATCCGCCAGGACGCCGCCAGCTCGATCCGCGTGCCGCGCGGCTGCCAGGTGATCGTCTTCTCGGAGCCCAACTATGAGGGCGCTCGCACCCTGTTCACCGAGGACGTCTACGACCTCAGGGGCAGCCGGGTGGGCAACGACACCGCGTCGTCGATCCAGGTCGACTGCGGCAACCGGCGCGGTGGCAATTGGGGCAACGTCGGCGGCGACCGCCGTGACGACGGCTACGGCTACGACCGCCGGGACCGCGGCGTGACGCTTTACGAGCACCAGGACTTCCAGGGCCGGAGCGAGACCTTCTACGAGAGCGATCCGCGGCTCAACGACAACCCGATCCGCCAGGATACCGCCAGCTCGGTGCGGGTACCGCGGGGCTGCCGCGTGGTCCTCTACGAGCACCCCGACTACCAGGGCCGGGCGACGGTCCTCGAGAGCGACATCACCGATCTCAACGGCACCCGGGTCGGCAACGACTCGGTGTCCTCGATCGAGGTGGACTGCCTCGGCCCCCGTCGCTGAGTCCCACCGCAGCGCCGAACGAAGCTCCTGCCGGTGACCGCCGCGAGCGGCGCCGTCAGGAGCTTCGTTCTTCTACGGACACCCCGTCGGCCACCGCGTCGCCAGGGTGGACGATCACCGTCGTCCCCACCTCGAGGCCATCGAGCACCTCCGCTTCGACGCCGTTCTTGTGCCCCACCCGCACGTCGCGACGGTGAGCCTTGCCGCCGTCGACGGTGAACACCGCCCATCCCTCGCCGTTGCGGAACAGGCTCCCCACGGGCACCTTGAGCACGTCCTCCGCTTCCCAGACCACGACCCTGACCTGCACCCGGTAACCGTCGCCCAGAGTCGCCGGCACCTCGTCGAGGTCGGCGATGACGTTGACCCGCTGCTCCTCGACACCGAGGGCCGAGACCTTCATGAAGCCCGCCGGCTCGACGCGGCGCACCCGGCCCGCAAGGGGAGCATCGCCACCCCACTGGTCGATGACGACGCGCATCCCGGCCTCGATCCGAACGGCGTCGCGGGAGAGGAAATCGGCCACGATTTCTAGATCGCGCGGGTCGCCGACCTCGAGGAGCGGCTCCCCGGCAGGCACCACCGCCTCGCTCTCGTGAAGGCGCCGCAACACCTGGCCGTCCACCGGCGAGCGCAGCGTGATGGTGCCGCGCGTCTTCGACACCGCATCACTCTGGGCGGATTGGAGCAGCGCCGCCTTGGCAACCTCGAGCTGGTAGCGCGCGTTGCGCACCCCGAACTCCGCCGCTTCGACACCGCGCTCGGCGGTGTGGAGCGCCAGCTCCGCCGACTCGAGATCCTCACGGGAGACGATGCCCTGCTCCGCCAGCCGCCGCATGCGCTCGGACTCGCTGTTGCGGAAGGCCAGCTCGCCTTCCGCCTTCTGCCGCTGAGCTTCGGCCTCGCCCAGCGAGGCCTGCACCGCGCGCACCCGCCCCTCGGCCTCGGCTCGACTCCGGGCGTCGAGAAGGTTGGGATCGGAGGGCTCGAAAGTGGCGAGGGCCGTGTCGCCGGCGATCACCGGGTCGCCGGGCTCGAGCTCGATCCGCAGCACTCGGCCCGCCAGCGGCGCCGACACCTGGTAGCGCTCGCGCACCCGGGTCTCGCCTTCCTGGTCGAGGGTCACCTGGAGCGGCCCGCGCGCCACGGTGGCGAAATCGGCGCGTTGCGGGCTGGGCCGGAGCGCCAGGACCAGGACGGCGACGACCGCCGCCACGATGAGCCACAGGACGAGGCGTTTGGGTCGCAGCTTCATGCGGATCACTCCCGAGTCTTGAGCACCGCCACCAGGTCGAGATGATCGAGGCGTCGCCGGACCACCAGGCCCGAGAGCAACGACGCCGCGAGCACCGTCAGGGCGGCCAGGGCGTAGGTTCGCGACGCCACCACCACCGGCAGGCGGAAGAGCTCGTTGTCGTAGATGGCGGCGGTGAGCCCCGCCAGCAGACGTCCCAAGACCAGGCCCAGGGGCGTCGCCACCGCGGTGAGCACGGCGAGCTCACCGAGCAGGATCAGCGAGATCTCCTGGCGCGTGAAGCCCATCACCCGCAGGCTCGCCAGGTCGCGGCCGCGCTCGGAGAGCGAGATCCGCGCGCCGTTGTAGATCACACCGAAAGCGATGATGCACGAGAACAGCAGGTTGAAGGTGGTCATGAGCCCGATGTTCTCGGCGATGGTCTTGCGGAAGTTCTCGATGGCGGCGCTCTTCAAGGCCACCCCCGCCACCACGGGAGTCAGCTTGAGCCGGTGGTAGAGGGTGTCCGCGCCGGCCTCGTCGACGGCCAGCGCGGCGCCGCTCAAGGCTCCGCCCTCCCCCAACAGCCGGTGCAGCGCATCGAGGCTCATGTAGGCCGAGGTGCCGAGAAACTCATCGACGGTCGCCGCCACCGGCACCGAGAGCTTCTGGCGCCGCCCTTCGAGGACCTCGAGACCCAACGAGTCGCCGACCCCGACCGCGAGCAGCGAAGCGAGCTTCTGCGACAGCACCAGGCCTTCGGCGGGCAGCCGGACCGGCCGGCCGTGGAGGTCCACCACGCGGTCGAGGGATCCTTCGGCGGGCAGGCCGGTGATGGCGGTCTGCCGCGACCGGTGCCCCGCGCGCAGCCGCACCGGCACCGAGCGTAGCGGCTCGGCGGAAAGTACCGAAGGCAGCGAGCGGACGTCGTAGAGCGCCTCCGCCGACACCGGCTGGGCGAAGGTCAGCGTCACGTCCTGGCGCTGCGCGGCGTTGAATTGGAGGTCGACGACCACCTCGAGGGCGTCGAGGGAGAAGGACCCCACCACCATGATCGCCGCCGCGAAAGCGATGCCGACCACCGACAGCAGCGAACGCACCGGCTGGCGCTCGAGGTTGCGCACGATCATCCTTCCCGCCGGCGACAACAGGCGGCCTACCCCCAGGCGTTCGAAGAGCGTCTGGCGAAAGGCCGCTGGCGGTTCCGGGCGCATCGCCTCTGCCGGCGGCAGCTGTACCGCGCGGCGTACCGAGGCGAGGGCGCCCACCACCGCCGCCGCCAGGCTGATGGCCAAGGCGCCGAGCACGATCCACGGCGACAGCCGGTACTCGAGGATCGGAAACCGGAAGTACTGGGTGTAGAGCTCGGTCAAGGCGTGGCCCAACCAGCCGCCGGCGGCGCCGCCGAGGATTCCGCCCACCAGGCAGACGGCGAAGCTCCACTGGCTGAAGTGAAACCCCACCGCCCGATTCGAATAGCCGAGGGCCTTGAGGGCGGCGATCTGCTCGCGCTGCACCGACACCAGCCGTGACAGCACGACGTTGAGCAGGAAGGCGGCGACGCCGAGAAAGATGATCGGGACGACGATGGCCGAGCCGCGCAGGCCCTTGAGCTCGTTGTTGAGATACCAGTTCGAGACCTGGAGCGCCCGCGGGATGGCGCCGAGGCCGCCATAGGGCTCGAGCAGGCGGTCGAGGCGGTCGATGACCTCGTCCTCGCTGGCACCGGGCATCAGCGACAGGGCCAGGTCGTTGAAGCCGCCCTCCATGTCGAAGGCCGAGGCGAGGGCCTTGCGATCCATCCAGAACACCCCGAAGCGCTCGTCGTCGGGCATCAGCTCACCGGGCCGGACGCCATAGACATACTCCGGCGACAACACCGTCCCGACGATCTCGAGCTGGCGCCGGCGGCCGTTGATCACCGCCGCCACCGAGTCGCCGGGGCCCATGCCGTGGGCGCTGGCGAAGGGTTCGTTGACCAGCACCTCGTCGGGGCGACCCGGGTTGAGGTAGCGCCCGGAACGCAGGAAGACGTCGTTCAAGGCGGGCCGCCGGTACTCGGGAACCGAGATCAACCGCCCCACCGCCGGTTCGGCGAGGTCCGGAACGTCGAGGGTGACGTCACGGACGACCCGTGTCTCCACCCGGGCGACGCCGGGGATCGCGGCGATCTCCTCCTCGAGCCAGCGCGGAGCGCGCTTGAGGGAGGCGAAGACGTCGGCGAAGCGCTGCCGTTCGTAATAGGTCTGCTGGGTCAGACTGAGCGAGTCGAAAGTCGAGAACGACAGCAGAAACATCGCCACCCCGGCGGCGATGACCAGGCTGATGGCCAGCGCCTGGCCCTTCATCTGCCACAGATCGCGGAGCAGCTTGCGTTCGAGGGCCCTCACGACGTCACCACTGGAGCTCGCGCGCGGCGCGGCGATGCTCGTTGCGGGTCTCCGAGCCGATGTGCCCGTCGGAGAGCGAGATCACCCGGTCCGCCATGTCGGCGATGGCCGCGTTGTGGGTGATCACCGCCACCGTGGTCCCGAGCTCCTTCGAGATGCGCTCGATGGCTTCGAGCACGATGACCCCGGTCGAGATGTCGAGGGCGCCGGTGGGCTCGTCGCACAGCAGGACGTCGGGTCGCTTGGCGATGGCCCGGGCGATGGCGACCCGCTGCTGCTCGCCACCGGACAGCTGCGCCGGGAAGTGGTCGAGCCGCTCGGTGAGCTTGACCAGCGCCAGCGCGTCCTCGGGCTTCATGGGGTCCGTGGCGATATCGGTCACCAGGGCGACGTTCTCGCGCGCCGTCAGGCTGGGGATGAGGTTGTAGAACTGAAAGACGAAGCCCACATGTT
>JAGQSE010000428.1 GCA_020439725.1 Acidobacteriota bacterium | reverse complement strand
GTCTTCACCATGGGGGCGCGGCCGGTGGCCTGCATGGACTCGTTGCGCTTCGGCTCCCTCGACGCGCCGCGCATGCGTCACCTGGTCGACGGCGTGGTCCGTGGCATCGGTGGCTATGGCAACTGCGTCGGCATCCCGACGGTGGGCGGCGAGACCGGCTTTCATCGCTGCTACGACGGCAACATCCTGGTCAACGCCTTCGCCCTCGGTCTGGCGCGGCGCGAGCGCGTCTTCCACGCCCGCGCCACCGGTGCCGGCAACCCGGTGCTCTACGTTGGCAGTCGCACCGGCCGCGATGGCATTCACGGCGCGACCATGGCCTCCGAGTCCTTCGACGCCGAGAGCGAGGCCAAGCGGCCGACGGTGCAAGTGGGAGACCCGTTCACCGAGAAGACCCTGATCGAGGCCTGTCTCCAGGCTATGCGCACCGACGCCATCGTCGCCATCCAGGACATGGGAGCCGCGGGGCTGACCAGCACCTCCTTCGAGATGGCCGGGCGCGGCGGGGTCGGGATCCGTCTCGATCTCGACAAGGTGCCGCTGCGCGAGGCGGGGCTGACGCCCTACGAGATCATGCTCTCGGAATCCCAGGAGCGCATGCTCATCGTCGCCCGCAAGGGCCACGAGGGAGAGCTCGAACACATCTACCAGCGCTGGGGTCTCGAGGTGGTACCCATCGGTGAGCTGACAGCGAACGGTCGTGCGGTGCTGCGCTTTGGCGGCAAGACGGTCGCCGACATTCCGGTGCGACCGCTCACCGACGAGGCACCGGTCTATCGTCGACCGGTGGCCGAGCCCAAGGATCTCGAGGCGCGCCAGCGCACCCCCGACGTGCCGGCGGTGGACGACCCGGGCCAGGCGCTGCGGCGGCTCCTGGCGACACCGGAGCTGGCGAGCAAGGAGTGGATCTGGCGTCAGTACGACCACACGGTGCGCTCGAACACGGTCATCGGCCCCGGTGGCGATGCCGCGCTGCTGCTGATGAAGGGCACCGAGCAGGGGCTGGCTCTGACCTCCGACGTCAATCCGGTCTATTGCTCCCTCGACCCGCGGCGGGGTGGTGCGCAGGCGGTGGCCGAAGCGGTGCGCAACCTGGCCTGCGTCGGCGCCGAGGCCGTCGGCCTCACCGATTGTCTCAACTTCGGCAACCCCGAGAACCCCGAAGTGTCGTGGCAGTTCCGTGAGTGTGTGCGCGGGATCAGCGCCGCTTGCCGAGCCCTCGGCGTGCCGGTGATCTCCGGCAACGTCTCGTTCTACAACGAGAACGAGGGGCGCTCGATCTATCCGACGCCGACCGTCGCCATGGTCGGGGTCGTGCCGGTGGTGGCGCACGCCGCGCGCTCGCATTTCACCCACGCCGGTGATCGCATCGTCCTCTTGGGCGAAGACCACGGCGAGTTCGGCGGCTCGGCCTATCTGCGGCTCCTCTTCGACATCGAACAAGGTCGCCCGCCGGAGGTCGACCTCGGCGCCGAGGCGAAGCTCGCGGAGCTCCTGCGGGTGCTCAACTTCAACGGTTTCCTCCACACGGCCCACGACCTCTCCGAGGGCGGGCTGGCGGTGGCCCTGGCCGAGGCGTGTTTCGGTCGCGGGCTCGGTGCGCGGGTGCGGGTCGCGACGGGGGGCTCGCGGTTGTTCTCGGAAAGCCAGGGGCGGGCGGTCATCGCGGTGCCTCCGGAGCGTCTCGAGAAGGTGCTACAGAAGGCCGATCGCGTCGGCGTGCCGGCGGTCGAGATCGGCGAAGTCGGCGGCGACCGTTTGTCGGTGGCGTCGGACGCGGGGGGCTTCGACCTGGCCGTGGCGGAGCTCCACGATGTCTGGAGCACCGCGCTGCCCAAGGCCCTGGGGCTGTGACCGACGCCGCGGCCGGCGGATCGAGGACCTGACGGGAGTTCGAGGGATCAGCTCATGTGCGGCATCTTCGGTATCGAAGGCCACGACGACGCGGCCAACCTGACCTACCTGGGCCTGTACGCGCTCCAGCACCGCGGTCAGGAGACCGCCGGCATCGCCTCGTGGGATGGCGCCCAGATGCACCCTGAGCGTGGCCGCGGCCATGTCGCCGAGATCTTCGGTGAGCGGGTGCTACGGCGCTTGCCGGGCCGCCGGGCCATCGGTCATACGCGGTACTCGACGGCCGGCGGCTCCGCCCTCGCCAACGCCCAGCCCATCGTGGTCAAGACCGCCATGGGGCCGCTGGCCGTGGTGCACAACGGCAACCTGGTCAACGATCACGGCATCCGAAGGCGTCTCGAGGAGCAAGGCTCGATCTTCCAGACCACCAGCGACACGGAAGTCATCCTCCACCTGATGGCGCGCAACCCGCGCGAGGAGATCGTCGAATCGCTCCTCGTCGCCCTCGACCAGGTGCGAGGGGCCTACTCGCTCCTGCTCGCCACCGACACCTGCCTGATCGCCGCGCGGGACCCCTATGGTTTCCGCCCCCTGGCTCTCGGCGACTGCCAGGGCTCGCCCTGCTTCGCCTCCGAGAGCTGTGCCTTCGACCTCCTCGAGGCCCACTCGGTGCGCGAGCTCGAGCCCGGCGAGGTGATCGTGGCCCGCGGCGGCCGGCTCGAGAGCTTCCGGCTGCCCAGGGCCACCCGGCCGACCCGTTGCGTCTTCGAGCACGTCTACTTCGCACGCCCCGACAGTGAGGTGTTCGGCGACGCCGTCTCCGAAGCTCGACTCGCCCTTGGCGCCCAGCTCGCCCGCGAGGCCCCCGCCGACGCCGACATCGTCGTACCGGTGCCCGACAGCGGTCTCTTCGCCGCCCTCGGCTACAGCCGCGAGTCGGGGCTGCCGATGGAGTTCGGGCTGATCCGCAACCACTACGTCG
>JAGQSE010000001.1 GCA_020439725.1 Acidobacteriota bacterium | reverse complement strand
TTGTAGGCGACGAAGCGCCTGCTATGGCTCAAGCCGAGGGAGCGGCGTCGAGGCAGCGCCCATCGGGGTCCATGGCGGGCCCGAAGGCGAGCCGGTCGACGGGAGCAGACGGGCTCGCCGGTGAGACCTCGAGCGCTACCGGCGCCGTTCGTCCATCGGGATCCATTGCCGGTCCGAAGGCCGGGCTCGGTGGCACCGGGCCGGTGGCGAGAGCGAGCAGGCTGAGGCCGCAGCAGACGGTCGCGAGTCGTTCGAACATCGTGGAGACTCCTCGATCCGGCGGGTCGTCTGACCGACCGCCGTGGCCGGCAGCGCCCGCCTAGGAGCGAGGTGCTCGAGGTTCGGGGGCGGGATGAAACGCCGGATGATCGATCGCCGGCCGCCCGAGCGCGGTGCTGGAGCACCCATGCCTTTTCTGCTACACTCCTCCCCTTGCGGCCTGTCGGGCCGTGGTCATCGCCATGGCCGGTGGGCTCGACGAAGGGCCGTCCGGCCAGACCTGATCGCAAAGACCTGATCGCCCGGTCCCGGAGGCCTGATCGCCCGATCCCGGAGACGGGGCAATCCTGGAGGTTCTGAGAGATGTTGAAGATACGGCTGCGCCGCATGGGTGCGCGCAACAACCCCTTCTACCGGGTGGTGGTTTCGGACTCCCGCCGGGTGCCCCAGGCTCGCGCGGTGGAGGAGATCGGCTACTACGATCCGACCGCCAACCCGGCGGTCGTCCAGGTCGACGCGGAGCGCGTCCAGCATTGGGTCGAGAAGGGCGCCCAGCTTTCGCCCACCGTGGCGAGGCTGGTCAAGCAGGCCTGAGATGAGCCGGCTCCACACAGAGCTCACCGAGGTCCTCGAGCTGATGATCGATCATCCGGACGAGCTGGTCCTCGACGAGGTGCCCACTCGCCAGGGCGAGATCCTCTTCGAGGCCGAGGTGGCGCAGTCGGATGCCGGCAAGGTCATCGGACGCCAGGGGCGCACGATCCGTGCGCTGCGTCACCTCCTTGAGCTCCGTGGAGCCAAGGAAGATCGGCGCTATGGCTTCGAGGTCATCGACCTCTAACGGGTCCCGGTCGCTGCCGTCGCGGATCCTCGTCGGGCGGGTCCGGCGAGCCCACGGTGTCCGCGGCGAGCTCCTGATCTCCGTCGACAGCGACAATCCGCGGCGTTTCGACGCCGGTGGCTCGCTCTACGTCGCCGGCGGTCCAGCGCGACGGATCCTGGCATCCCGGGCGCATGTCGACGGTCTCCTGCTACGTCTCGAAGGGATCGACGACCGCGACGCCGCCGAAGCGCTGCGCGGCGCCGACCTCGAGGTCGAGCGGCAGGCGGTCCCGGAGGCGCCGGCGGGCACCTATTACTTCTACGAGCTCATCGGCTGTCGTTGCCGGGACCGGGAAGCGGGGGATCTGGGGGAGATCGTCGACGTCGTGGAGGATGGGGGCGGGCTTCTGCTCATCGCCGAGCGCGACGGCCGGAGCCTGCCGATCCCCTTCGTCGAGGCCTTTTTGCGGCGGGTGGACGTCGGGGCAGGGGAGCTCGAGCTCGAGCTGCCGGCGGGATTGATCGAGACATGCACGTCGGAGTCGTGACCATCTTCCCCGAGCTCTTCGGGCCCTTCCTCGTCACCAGCCTGGTGGGGAAGGCGATCGAGAAGGGGCTCCTCGAGGTGGCGGTGCACGACCTCCGCGACTACACCCGCGACCGCCACCGCAGCGTCGACGACGAGCCCTACGGCGGCGGCGGCGGCATGGTGATGACGGCGCCGCCATGGCTGGCGGCGGTTCGGGCCCTGTCGGAAGGTCGCTCGCCGTGGCGGATCGCCCTGTCGCCGCAGGGCAAGCCGCTCACCGACCGGCGGGTGCGGGAGCTGGCGCGGCGCGAGGATCTGCTGCTGCTCTGCGGCCGCTACGAGGGCATCGACGAACGGGTCTATGACGCGGTCGTCGACGAGGAGATTTCGATCGGCGACTACGTCCTGTCCGGCGGCG
>JAGQSE010000427.1 GCA_020439725.1 Acidobacteriota bacterium | reverse complement strand
CCTTGGGCCGGCCCGTCGAACCCGAGGTGTAGATGACATAGGCCAGGTTCTCGGGGTCGATGCGCGGCTCCGGCATGGCCGGGACGGGGCCGGGGGCGATGGCGGCCTCGATCAGCACCGGCTGCACCGAGAAGGTCGCGAAGCGCGCCGCCATGGCCGCGGTGGTGACCAGCAGCCGCGCCCCGCTGTCCTCGATCATGAAACGCAGCCGCTCGTCCGGATAGGCCGGGTCGAGGGGCAGATAGGGCACCCCCGCCAGCACCGCCGCCACGAAGCCCACCACCGGTGCCGTGGTCCGCGGACCGCACACCGCCACCGGGGTCTCGGGGTCGGCCCCCAGCCGCCGAAGCTCGGCACCGAGCCGCGCGGCGCGCCGGTGGAGCTCGCCAAACCCGATCGCTTCGACGCCGTCGTCGAGGGCCAGCTCGTCGGGGCGGCGGGCGATCTCGGCGAGCAACAGATCGCGGACGGTCATCGCCTCGGGCCAGGCGGCGCGGGTGCTGTTCCACTCCTCGAGGAGCTGCGTACGCTCCGCCGCCGGCACCAGCGACAGCTCCACCAGCGGCGTCTCCGGGTTCTCCACCGCGCCCGCGAGGAGCTCCGCCAGGTGTCCCGCCATCCGCCGCGCGGTGCTCTCGTCGTAGAGCCCCGTGTCGTACATGAGGAGGCCGCCGACGCCGGTCTCGGTCTCGAGCAGGTGGAAGGTCAGGTCGAACTGCCCCTCCTGCTGCGACACCGGGAGCGACTCGAGACGCCAGCCGGCGAGCTCGGAGGTCGCCTCCGGATCGCCCAGCAGCAGTCCCGAAATGCCGTGCCGATCCATCTTCGAGGACTCGACGGCGAAGGCCACGTCGAAGATCGGGCTTCGGCTCGGATCCCGTTCGAGCCCCAGGGCCTCGACCAGCAAGGGAAAGGGATAGTCGCCGTGCTCGAGAGCCTCGAGGGTCGCCGCCCGCGCCGTCTCGACCAGATCGACGAAGGTGGTCTCGGGCCGCGGCCGGCCACGGAGCGCCACCATGTTGGCGAAATAGCCGACTACGCCCTCGAGCTCGCGCCGCGAACGGCCGGCCACCGGCGAGCCGACGACCACGTCGTCCTGACCGGTGTAGCGGTGGAGCAAGGCGAAGAGCCCGGCGAGCAGGGTCGAGAAGAGCGTCGTACCCCGTTCGCGGGCCAGCAGGCGGAGGTTCGCCGCCAGCTCGGCGCCGAGGTCGAAGCGGTGTGTCGCGCCGGCGAACCCCTGGGTGGCGCCCCGCGGCCGGTCGGTGGCCAGCCGGAGCGTCGGCGGCTGCGCCAGGCGCTGCCGCCAGTAGCTCGCCAGGGCCTCGCCCCGGGGGCCGTCGAGGAGGCTCCTCTGCCCGGAAACGAAATCGCCGTACTCGGCGGCCGGCGGCGGCAGCTCTCGGGTCTCGCCCGCAAGCACGGCGGGATAGAGCGCGTGGAGCTCCTCGAGGAGGACCCCGAAGGACCAGAAATCGACCGCGATGTGATGTGCCGCGAGCACCAGCGCATGGTCTTCGGGACCACGGTGGAACAACCCGAGGCGCACCACGGGTCCCTGACCGAGATCGAAGGGCCGACCGGCGTAGGCGCGGAGCTCGTCGATCCACGCCGCGTCGTCGGCACCGGCGGCCGATGCGGCGCCGAAGACCTCGAGGGCGGGCAACGTCTCGCCGATGCGCTGCACCGGACCGTCCCCGCCACGGTGGAAGGTGGCTCGCAGCGAGCCGTGGCGGGCCACGATCCGCCGCCAACAGCGGTCCAGGGTCTCGGCGTCCACCGCCGAGCGGATGCGCGCGGCGAAGACCACGTTGTACGACGAGCTCTCCGGCGCCAGACGATAGAGGAAGTAGAGGGCCTGCTGCCCGACCGAGAGCGGCACCTCGCGCGTGACCGGGGCCGCCACCCGGCCGGCCCGGCGCTCGAGAAGCTGCCGGAGCTGCTCGCGGCGTTCTGCCGGCGTCGCACCGCCGGCGTCGCTTCGACGATCCGTGCTCATGACCAGGCTCCCTGCTCGGCGAGCATGCGTTCGAGGAGGGCCTCCACCTCCGCGTCGGAGAGCGTGTCGACGCGGTCGAGAAGACCCTTCGCGGTCTCAGCGTCGACCGGTTGGGCGGCGGGAGGTACCAGGGGCACCTCGACCCGGATGGACTGCGGTGACGTCTCGGGCACCGGAGCCGGGGAGACCGTGACCGCTTGCGGGACGGCCGCCTCACCGAGCTCCTCGTCGATCTTCGCGGCGAGCTGGGCGACGCTGGGCCCCTGGAGAAACTGGACCACCGACAGCGTGACGCCGAGGTCCTCCTCGACCCGGTTCTTGACTTCGACGGCCATCAGCGAATCGAGCCCCAGGCGGTTGAGCGGCCGCTGGTGGTCGAGGCCGTCGAGGGGCAGCTCGAGGACCGAAGCCACCAGGCCCGCCAGGAACTCCTCGCTGCCGCCCGCCGGCCGCGGTCGAGTCTCGACAGCCGTCTCTCCACCCGCCGGGCCACTCGGGATGCCAGGCGCCGACGGTGTGCCGTCGATCGTGGTCACCAGCTCGGAGAGGGCCGGCGAGGCGGCCGCCGTCGGGTGCGTCCTGGCCCACACCGGCCAGTCGGCCGCCTGGACGAAGAGCGCCGCGGGAAGCTCCGGTCCCGCAGCCAGACACCGGCCGAGGAGCTCGAGCCCCATCTCGGGATCCAACGCCGCCATGCCGCGGGTCCCCTCGACGCCGTGTCGCGCCGCCATGCCGATCGATTTCCAGGCGGGCCAGCGGAGGCTTAGGCCGGGCAGACCGCGCCCCCGGCGGAAGGCCGCGAGGGTGTCGAGGAAGGTGTTAGCGGCGGCGTAGACGGCGAGCTGCGGTGAGCCCAGCACCGCCGAGGTCGACGAGTAGAGGACGAAATGGTCGAGGTCCGCCTCGTCGGCGAAGAGATGATGGAGGTTGAGCGCCCCGAGCACCTTGGGTCCGAGCACCGACGACAGCGCCTGGTCGTCGAGGGCGCCGATGGCGGCGAGCTCGACGGCGCCGGCGGCGTGGATCACACCGCGGATCGGAGCGGCCGTCGCCGGTCGGCCTCGGTACCAGGCCTCGAGGGCCTCGCCGTCGGCGACGTCCAGGGCGACACACTCGACCGTCACACCGCGGCCCTCGAGCTCGTCGAGGGCCCGTCGGCGGGGCTCGCTACCGGCAGCGGCGAGCACCTCTTCGACGCTCCGCCGCCCCATCAGCACGAGATACCGAGCGCCGGCGGCGGCGAGACGGCGAGCGGTGGCGAGGCCCAGGTCGCCGAGCCCGCCGGTGACGAGGTACGCCGCATCGCCGCGCAAGCGGAGCTCCACCGGGGCGGGAGCGGTCACCGGGCGAAGCCGTGCAGCCAGCCGGCGACCACCGCGGAGCGCCACCTGGTCCTCGGCATCGGCGGCCGCCGCCAGGAGCTCCTGGGCCAGCGCCTCGGCTCCCCTTTCAAGGGGCAGAGCCGGATCCAGATCCACCAGGCCGCCCCAGAGATCCGGCGACTCCTGCGCCAGGGTGCGGCCGAAACCCCACAGCGCCGCGCTGGCGACCTCGCCGGCTCCGATCTCGGTCTCTCTCACCTGGGCGGCAGCACCGCCGGCGAAGACCGCTCCCCGCGTCACCAGGTGGATCGGCATCCGGCGATCCGCCAGGGCCATGGCCTGCACCAGGTGGACCGCGGCGGCAACACCCGTCGACTCTTCGGCGGGACCGTGACCCCGCCAGAAGAGCACCGCTCCGCCGAGCTCCGCGGGTTGCTCCGACAGCCAGCGTGCGAGCCTCCGCGGGTCGCGCCAGCGTTCGCCGGGATCGAGTCCGGCGGAGAGGGCGACCCGCGCGCCGCGGGCGCGGAGCGCATCGGCCAGCAGCATCGCGCCGGCGACGTCGTCGCCGAGCACCGCCCAGACGCCGGCGCCGGACACGGCGGCGGGAGCAGCGACCTCGGTCCACGCCAGGTCGTAGGTTCCGACCTCGGGCTCGCGCTCGGTCCGGCCTCCGGGCTCGAGCCGCTGGACGGCGAGCTCGCGGCATTCGGCGAGGGGCTGACCCTCGCCGTCGAAGACCTCGATCTTGGCCAGGAGCCGGCCGCCGCCGGCACTGCGCTCGAGGAGCTCGGCGCGGCACCACAGCTCGGTGGGCAAGATCGCGAAGACGCGGAACGCGCCGAGGGCCACGGGCAACCAGGGCACCGGCTTGCCGTCAGCGGTGAGCTCCGCCGGGATCGCCGCCGCCAGCGTCTGCCAGGCGGCGTCGAGGAGCGCCGGGTGGA
>JAGQSE010000426.1 GCA_020439725.1 Acidobacteriota bacterium | reverse complement strand
TTCTTGGCCAGGGGCTCGCGCGGCCCCGTCGGCGGCGCCTCGTCGGCCGCGGGCGCGGCGCAGGAGGCGAGCAGGAGCGCCGAGAGCAGGAGCGCCGGGAGGTGTCGGCTCGGTGAGCTGGAGCTCTGGGGCAATGCGATCATCGGGGGTCCGCGGCGGCCTGAGTCCCGATTGTGCCCCGCGCCGGAGCCCGCAGCAAGCGTCGATCTCAACGCGGGATCGAGGCACCGGTGGCGTAGCCGGTGAGCTCGACGTACCCGAGGCCCGAGACCGGAGTGCCGTGGCTGGTGCCACGGACCTCGACGGCGCCCTCCCAGTAGCGCACCGAGAGCCGGAGCTCCTGGTCGCGGACCCGGGGCTCGACCTCCAGCACGAGGTCTTCGGCGGGCAGCCGGAGGCGCCAGCCGCTGGGGTATTCCGCGGCGCCGTCAGGACTCCGCCAGCGATCGGTGACCTCGATCTCGAAGTCGTCGCCAGCGAGGCGGCGGCTCTCTCCGGGCCCCGTGACCCAGGTCCCAGAATCATAGGGATCACGGGTACCGTCCTCGCGACGCAAGCGGAAGAGCATCAGCGCGCGACCGTCGGATAGGTCGAGCGAGAACCAATCCCAGCCCTCGAGCCCGGTGCCGAGGGCGCTGGTGCTCCACTCGCGGTCGAGCCAGCCGCCACCCGCCACTGCCAGGGTCTCGCCGGCGATCTCGACCGTGCCGCGGGCGGCGAGGTGCGGATACGAGTAGTAATACGAGGCGTTGCCGGGCTCGGGACCCTTGCGGCTGTAGCCCTGGTCGCCTTGGAGCACCCGACCGCCGGCGTCTTCGAGGACGGCATCCTCGAGCACGAGCTGAAGAGCGATCTCATCCGTCGCCTCGTCGTCTTGGGCTCGGGCCGACAGCGTCACCGGCCACGGCTCGGGCCCGTCCCCGCCCTCGAGACTCCAATCGTCGAGCCAGACGTGGAAGGGCGCGGCTTCCGCTCCGGCGAGCCCCAACGCACCACGGCTATGGCGTTCGAAGGCGTAGTGACGGTCGCCGGCGACGTCGGTGAGTGCGAAGTGCGCCATGTAGAGCTGGTCACTGGCCCACGGCGAGGCGCGGCTCGTTCGCCGATCGGGTGGCACCAGGGCGGTGCGGAAAAAGGTCAGCTGATATCCGAAGGCGCGGCCGGTCGCCGTTTCGAGGTTGCCCGTCAAGTACCACCACTCGGTGCGGAACTCCGGGTGCGGTCCATGGTCCCGCGGGAACTCGAAGGCCCGCGGCGCCTCGGCCCGCGCGTAGCCGGGGTCGGCGGTGGCGCTCATGGCGGCGGCGACGTCCGTGCCCGTGGCCACCTCGGAAGGCACCGCGGCTCGATCGAGATAGCCGGCGAGGGCGATCAGCGCGACGAGGGCGAGACTGAGGACGAGCAGCAGCCGGCGCATCTCACTCCTCCCGGAGGGCCAGTGCCGGTGGTGTCCGCGCCATGCGCCAGGCCGGGTAGATCCCGGCCAACAGCGCCGCTGCCAGCGCCAGCCCGAGGGCCTCGAGGGGGACCGACGGCGTGAGCTGCAGGTCGACAGTCCAGCCGAACGAGCGGCGGTTGACGACGTAGGTCATGATCACTGCCATCAGCAGGCCGGTGGGGATCGACAACAGGCCGGCGGCGAGCCCCATGAGGCCGGTCTGGGCCGTCACCAACCGCCACACCTGGCGGGGAGTCAGACCGTTGGCGCGGAGCACGGCGAGCTCCCGGGCGCGGTCGAGCTGCAAGGTCATCAGAGCACCGAGCACGCCCAGGAAGGCGACGCCGCCGGCGAGGAGGCGAAGGACGCCGGTGATCAGGAAGGTGCGGTCGAAGATTTCGAGGGAGAGCTCGCGGATGGCACGGTTCGACCGGACCTGGAGGTCGCTGGTGGCTCCGACGAGAGCCCGGACCTGGGGCAACAGCGCTTCAGGATCGGTGGCCGGCGCCGCGAAGAGCGCGAGGGCGGTGAACCCTTGGTCGCGCCAGTACTTGTCGTAGGTGCGCCGCGCCAGCACCACCACCCCCTGGTCCGAACCATAGTCGCGGTAGACACCGGCGATCCTGAAGCTCCGGGGCCCGCGGTCGGTGGGTAGCTCGAGACGATCACCGACCCCCACCCGACGGTGGAACGCGAAGGGCTCGGAGACCAGGACCCCGTCGTCGTCCGAAACCGCCGTCCAGGCGGCGCCGGGGCTCCCCGCGACCAGGTGGAAGCCGTCGCGGCCCCGCTCATCGAGATCGGCGACGGCGAGGCGGACGGGGCCGGCGGCGGTGTCGATCTCTACCCGCCGCATGGTGTTGACCCGCTCGACGCCGGGGAGGGCCGCCAGCCGAGCGGCGAGCTCCGGCGAGAGCGGCGCCCGCGCCCCACCGTGGCCCGGCCGTATCGGCGACACGTAGACGTCGGCGGCCAGCGTGTACTCGAGCCAGCGGACCACCGAGTCGCGGAAGCTGTCGATCATCACGCCGACGCCGACGCTCATCGAAACCGCTACGGTGAGCGCCGCCATGGCGACCCCGGTGCGGCTCAGCGAGGCCACGACCCCCCGCGCCGCCATCCGTGCCAGCAGACCCTTTCGGCGCACCGCCAGGGCCGCCGCACCGCGCATCATCCAGGCGGTGGCGGGGGGTGTCAGCAGACCGCACCCGAGGATGGTCGCGAACATCCCCGCAAAGCTCAGCCACAGCGGGCGCGGCGGCACCAGCAGCAGTCCGCCGAGGGCGAGGAGCGCGACCCCGCCCACCGCCAGCCGGGGCAGCCGGGCGCGCGAGCGGTGCTCGAGGGCGGAGCGGCTGAGGGTGTCTCGGGGCGGCGCCGCGGTCGCCTCCCGCGCCGGCGCCAGCGCCGCACCCAGGCTGGCACCGAGCCCCAGCAGGACACCCACCGCCAGCGCCGACGGGGGCAGTGCCAGGCGCCGCACCGTGACCACGAAGTAGAGGTCGTTGATGGTCTGGGTGACCAGCCGTACCAGGCCGTGGCCGAGCACCACGCCGAGGACCAGCCCGACGGCGGTGCCGGCAAGACCGAGGACCGCCGCCTCGGAGAGCACCTGGCGGAGGACCTGGTGGCGGGTGACGCCGAGAGCCCGCAGGCGGCCGAGGATCTGGCGCCGCTGGAGAACCGAGAAGGAAACGGTGTTGTAGACCAAGAAAGTGCCGCAGAGCAACGCGAGGAGGGAGAGTGCCCGCAGGTTGAGCCGGAACGAGCCGGTCATGGCCTGGGTGGTCGCCGCCTGGCTCTCGCTGGCGACGACCCTCGTGGACGGCGGCAGCAGGCCTTCGATGCGGCCGAGGATCTCCTCGCCGCGGGCTCCCGGTGGCAGCACGAGATCGATGCGGCTCAATCGCCCGGGCTTGCCGAGGAGCTCCTGGGCGCTCGAGAGATCGACCACCACCAGGTCCTCGAGCCCCGGCCGGTCCTCGAGCCAGCCCACCGGGTGGATCCGCCCATGCCGGCCATCGAGGAGGATGTCGAGGGGCTCGCCGAGACCGAGGCCCAGGCCCTCGGCGGTGCTTCGAGCGACGAGCGCGGCGCCGGCCTCGGTGAGCAGCGGTGCCGGGTCCTGGCGCTCCCCGCCGCCGAGCGCTCGGCCCACCGCCACCTCGGCCAACGGGTCGACCCCGACCAGCCGCAGCACGCGGTCGGGGTGATCGGGTAGCGCGGCGTACTCCTCGAGCAGCGGCGCCGCGTCTTCGAGCCCGAGCTCTCGACGCAGGCGGACGTAGACGTCGTCGGGGACCCCGGACGGGCCGCCGATGATCTGGTGGGTAGCCCGTCCCGTGAGTTGGTCCGTCGACAGCTCGAAGGCGCGCTCGGCGCTCTGGTTGGCGAGCTCGATGGCCACCACGACGGCGACCCCGACGGCGATGCCGAGGATCGACAGCGCCACCTGCCACGGATGCCGGCTCAGGTGCCGCAGGCTCGAGCGGCCGAGAAGACGGTCGCGGCTCATCGTCGGCTCAGGGTGCGGTCCCGACCACCGCGCCGGCCGTCGCGGCCAGGTGGCGTTCCACCAACCGGCCGTTGGCGATGGTCAGGACACGATCCGCGAGACCGACAACCTCGCGGCTGTGGGTGACCATCACCAGCGTCTTCCCGGCTCGCCGGGTCAGCCGGTCGAGGAGATCGAGGACGGCGAGTCCGGTCTCGTGGTCGAGGTTTCCCGTCGGCTCATCGGCGAGGACCAACAGGGGATCGTGGGCCAGCGCCCGCGCCACCGCGACCCGTTGCTGCTCGCCGCCGGAGAGACGATCGGGGAAGCTGGCGGCGCGATCGGCGAGCCCCACTTCGGCGAGCAAGGCCAAGGCGGCGTCGCGCTGCCGCGGCCCGCAGGTGCCCTTGAGCTCGAGGGGCAGGAGCAGGTTCTCCTCGACCGTGAGGGTCGGGATGAGGTTGAAGAACTGGAAGACGAAGCCCACGTGATCGCGGCGAAACAGCGTCCGGCCTTCCTCGTCGAGCTCGCCCAGGGAGGTGCCGCGCACGATGACCTCGCCGGCGGACGGCAGATCGATTCCGCCGAGCAGGTTGAGCAGCGTCGACTTGCC
>JAGQSE010000425.1 GCA_020439725.1 Acidobacteriota bacterium | reverse complement strand
CCGAGACACCCGGGGCCCGGCTGGTAGCCGCCTGCCGCGCCGACGCGACGCGGGCCGCCGAGACCCGCGCCGAGCTCGGTGTGCCCTGCGAGGCGAGTCTCGAGGCGCTGCTCGACCGCCCCGACGTCGACGCGGTCTGCCTGTGTACTCCGAGCGGTCTCCACGCCGAGCAGGCGATCACCGCGGCACGGGCGGGAAAACACGTGCTGGTCGAAAAGCCCATGGCGCTCGAGGTCGCCGACGCCGATGCGATGATCGCCGCTTGTCGCGAGGCCGGCGTCCATCTGGGCGTCGCTTTCCAGCGCCGCACCGACCCCGATCTCCGCGAGCTCCACGCCGCCATCCGCGCCGGCGAGCTCGGCCGCCTGGTGCTGGGCACCGCCAGCGTCCCCTACTTCCGGGCCCAGAGCTATTACGACAGCGCCGCCTGGCGTGGCACCTGGTCCCTCGACGGCGGCGGTGCGTTGATGAACCAAGGGATCCACCTGGTCGACTTGCTGCTCTGGTTGATGGGTGGTGAGCCGCAGGTGGTCGGCGCGTCGGGTGGCGCCCTCGATCACGACATCGAGGTCGAGGACTCCGTGGCGGCGGCGCTACGGTTCACCGGTGGCACCGCCGACGGCGCCGTCGGAGCCCTGGTCGCGACCACCGCCGCGGCGCCGGGCTTCCCCCACCGGGTCGAGGTCTACGGCACCCGCGGCGGCGCGCAGATCGAGGGCGACGGGCTGGTCCGCTGGGAGGGCGAGGCGCCGCGGATCCGGCCGCGGTCCGTTCATGCGGCGGATGCGGGCTCCGGTGGAAGTGCCACGGGCCTCGGCCACCTCGGTCACCGGCTCCTGCTCGAAGACTTCGCCGCCGCCCTTCGCGAGGACCGCGAGCCCCTGGTGAGCGGTGAGGAAGGCCGGCGCTCGCTGGCTCTGGTCCTCGCGGTCTACGAGGCCGCCGGTCTCGGCCCCGGGCGCCCCGCCGACGTCCATTCCGCCAAGAAGGCGGCCCTCAAATGTCCCTGAGCCCCTCCGTCGACCGGCCACGGCTCGTGCGTCTCCACGCCACCGACAACGTCGGCGTCGTCGTCAACGACCGCGGTGTCGCGGCGGGTACGGCGCTCGGCGACGGTCTCGTGGCCCTCGAAGCCATCCCCCCGAGCCATAAGGTCGCCCTCGAACCCATCACCGAGGGGGCCGCGGTGCGGCGCTATGGCGAGGTCATCGGTTGGGCCAGGCGCGACCTGCCGGCGGGGAGCTGGGTGAAGGAAGCCGACCTCGACCTGCCGACGCCACCGACCCTCGACTCGCTGCCCAAGAGCACCGCCGTTCCCGCCCCGGGAGAGCCCCTCGAGGGCTACACCTTCGAGGGCTACAGGAACGCCGACGGCAGCGTCGGCACGCGCAACCTGCTGGGCATCACCACCACGGTGCAATGCGTCACCGGGGTGCTCGAGCACGCGGTCAAGAGGATCCGCACCGAGCTGCTCCCCCGCTATCCCCACGTCGACGACGTGGTGGCGTTGACCCACAGCTTTGGTTGCGGCGTGGCCTTCGATTCGAAGGACGTCCAGATCCCCATCCGCACGGTGCGCAACCTGGCGAGGAACCCCAACCTGGGCGGCCAGGCGCTGGTGGTCGGGCTGGGCTGCGAGATGCTCCGGCCCGAGCAGATCGTCGATCGGGAAGGCGCGGGCGCCGACCTCGGCGACTCCGGCCTCTACCGTCTTCAGGAGTCGCAGACCGGCTTCGCCGGCATGATCGAGCAGATCCTGGCGATGGCCCAGCGGCGGCTCGAGATCCTCGACCGCCGCCGGCGCGAGACCTGCCCGGCTTCCGCGCTGGTGCTCGGCATGCAATGCGGTGGCAGCGACGCCTTCTCGGGGATCACCGCCAACCCGGCCCTGGGCTTCGCCTCGGACCTCCTGGTGCGCGCCGGCGCGACGGTGATGTTCTCCGAGGTCACCGAGGTCCGCGACGCGGCGCACCTGCTCACGGCCCGCTCCGAGACCGAGGCCGTGGCCCAAGCGCTCATCGACGAGATGGAGTGGTACGACCGCTATCTCGAGCGCGGCCAAAGCGATCGCAGCGCCAACACCTCGCCGGGGAACAAGGCCGGCGGTCTGTCGAACATCGTCGAGAAGGCGCTGGGTGCGACCGTCAAGTCGGGGACCTCGGCGATCCGTGCGGTGATCGGCCCCGGAGAGCGGGCCCAGGGGAACGGGCTCCAGTTCTGTGCCACCCCCGCCGGCGACTTCGTCTGCGGCACCCTCCAGCTCGCCGCCGGCATGAACCTCCACGTCTTCACCACCGGCCGCGGCACCCCCTACGGCCTCGCCATGGCGCCGGTGATCAAGGTCAGCACCCGCACCGACCTCGCCCGTCGCTGGCCTGACCTCATCGACATCGACGCCGGCCGTATCGCCACCGGCGAACGCACCGTCCTAGAGCTCGGCTGGGAGCTCTTCCACTACTACCTCGACGTCGCCAGCGGCCGGAAAAAACCCTGGGCCGAGGTCCACCGCCTGCACAACGACCTGGTTCTGTTCAATCCCGCGCCGTTGACGTGAGGGATGCCAGATAGTCCCCTCGATGGCCGGCCCCAGGACGAGCCCTCACACTCGGCCAGAACCTTACGGTCTAGCGTCGACAAGACCAGAAGCCCCCAAGCACGCAGCGACCACTCGCGGTCGGTTCGCCAGTGCTGTGGACGTTGAGACCGGAAGCGTCCGTAGAGGAAGCTACCGTCGTCTGAAGCATCCCGACCTGGAAGCGCATGCCGATGCCTAGAGCGACCCCGGGGCAGCCTTCCAATCGCCCGTCACCCCAGCGTCTCTCGGCATCCTGAACGGAACGCCGGCCGCGACGGCCCTACCCTAGGGGATGGTCTCCAACGAGATCGAAGACACGTCCAGTCTCTTGTCCCGGAGCCAGTTCTGAGGGCTGAGACCTCCGCCGAGATGGTCTGCTGTCTGAACTTCCTCTATCTGACGGCCTCGGCTTCCCACCAAGAAGGAGCGGCCCTTTCTACTTGAGGAGAGTCCCCCATACCACAGTCCTTATCGGGAGCTCTCGCAGCCCGAACCTCTGTCCGAAACCTTCGCGAGCTGCCATGAGTTGCCACACAGCGAGACTCAATAAGGGAAGCAAAAGCGCCTGCCGTGGAACGTCGAGCGGAGTTCCGTCCGCCGACGAGGCGAGTGGGCAGCTACGCAAGCTGCTCTTGTAGGTCCAAGCCGCCTGGAAATCTCCCATAGTGTCCGTCTAACTCTTCTGAACCGACTGTGACCTGAGGGCCCTTCAAAGGAAAGCGCTGCACCGATGTGCCCTCCAAGCCGACTCTGGCCTGCTGCCCGGCTTCGCTATTAGTCCAGGAAACGAACATCGAAGCCAAGCTATGAGCCCAATACGTATTCGGACCAATGCTCCCAAGCCGCCCCCTTCATACAGGTTGAACATGAGGAGAGACCATGCCTGACTCCAGACCTACCTACTCTGGCGAGAACGAAGCCAAACGCGGATTCTGGACTAGCTACAGTTGGGTGTTCAGGCTCTTCGCGAGCGCGACCTCCGTGCTTGCCGGTCTCATCGCCTTCGGCTTCTTCTCTGAAGCAGCCCTCTACGAGATGGCCGGGTTGCCCCGCCTCTCGGCCGATCCTGAGTATCTTGCTGAAGCCGGAGCTCGGGGGTTGGTGAGTTCCCTTGCGGCCATTGGAATCCACGGAACCATCGTCTTGCTGCTGCTCCTCGCCGTTGCGTATCTCTGCTGGTCGGTTCATGAGCACCCTTACCCAAGTCGATGGCTCCGATCTCCGGGGCTACTAGTTGCCGCGCAGTCGCTCGTGCTTGCAGCGCTTACGACACTGGTTATCGTCCTTGTCTCCGTCGCCGGCCTCGGTACTGCCCGTGGAAGGGATCAGGTCGAACGTCAGGTCTTGGTGAAGGTGGGGGAGCTCCGTGATCGGTCCGACTGGACACCGGCTCTCGAGCGAAACGTGACGGAGGAGATGAGAATGGCACCGACGCCGGTCGCGCACTGGTACCTGCGTCTTGGTGAGTTGCTCCGGCACGGCCCACCACCTTGGCCGCGCGACGTCGAGAGCGAGGCAACGCCGCCGTCGCTAGGCTTCCCTCTTCGGCCCACAGACACGCTTCGTAGGCAGGCCCGTAGCTTCTACGGCTGGCTGGTCGTAGCAGCAATCGCTCTGCCAGGCATCGTGATCCTCCTTTGGCGGTGGCGCACCTGGGCCGCCGCCCAGGTACCCTTGCTCCTGTTTAGAGACACGCTCCGCCAACGGCTTCCAACCTGGTGGAAGCGACGGTATTCGACTGCAGAGCTGCCCCTTGACCCTGAGCTCAGGCTTC
>JAGQSE010000424.1 GCA_020439725.1 Acidobacteriota bacterium | reverse complement strand
TCGGAGCCCACCAGGAGGACCGCCATGGTCGAGACGAAGACCTCGCGCGCCAAGAAACTGGTCAGCACCCCGACCGTGAGCTGCCAGTCGTAGCCCAGCGGGGTGAGCACCGGTGCCACGGCGTGGCCGAGCATGCCGGCGAAGCTGTGGCTCTGCGCATGCTTGGCCGCCAGGAAGTCCGCCTCGGCGGCGAGCTCGCGGGCTTGCTCCGGGGCGCTCGTCGCGACGCTCGCGGCCTCGGCGCGAAGATCGACGGCGCGCTGGGGCGGCTCGGAGGTGGGATAGGCGGAGAGCCACCACATGACGATCGAGACGCCGAGGATGAAGGTCCCCGCCTTGCGCAGGAAACCCGCTCCCTGGTCGACGGCGGTGTAGACGGCGCTTCTGAGCGACGGCATCTTGTAGGACGGTAGCTCGAGGACCATGGGGCGGGAGCGCCCGCGAAGCAGCGAGCGGCGGGCGAGGAAAGCGCTGCCCAGCGCCGCGGTGGCGCCCAGCAGGTAGCAACCGGCGAAGGCAAGCCCCGCGAACATCGGTCGATCGCGGAACAGCAGGCTGGTCAACAGCACGTAGACCGGCAGCCGCGCCGAGCAGCTCATGAAGGGGGCCACCAGGATCGTCGCCAGGCGATCCTTGGGGTCCGGGATCAGCTTGGTGGCCATGATGCCCGGCAGTGCGCAGGCGTGGCTCGACAGGAGAGGGACGAAGGCTTGGCCGGGCAGACCGAAGCGGCACAAAATGCGGTCCATGACGAAGGCCGCCCGCGCCAGGTAGCCGGTATCCTCGAGCAGGCTGATCAAGAAGAACAGCAGGCAGATCTGCGGCAGGAAGACGACGGTGCCGGCGACGCCGCCGACGACGCCGTCGACCAGCAGGTCGCGGATGGCGCCGGGGGGCATCGCGCCGCGGAGCCAGCCGCCCAGGTGTTCGAAGGTCGCCTCGATGAGGTCCATGGGGACGGTGGCGAGCTGGAAGAGGACCCAGAACATCCCGGCCATCACCCCCAGGAAGACGAGCACGCCGACCAGGGGATGGGTAAAGGCTTCGTCGAGACGCTCGGTCACCGTGTCGCCGGCGGCGCCGACGGCGGCGACACCACCGACGCTGGCGGCCACCACCGAGTCGGCCCAGGCGGCCAGGACCCGCGGCTCGTCGACGGCCGGCGGCTCGACCGCGGGCTCGGCGGCCGTCCGGGGCCCCGAAACGAGGTCGACCACCGCCGCGGCGAGCTCCTTGAGCCCGACTCCGCTCCGCGCCACCATCGGCACCACCGGACAACCGAGCTTCTTGGACAGGCGCTCGGCATCGACGCTCAGGCCGCGGCGCTGCGCCAGGTCGACCATGTTGAGCGCCACCACCGTCGGCAGGCGGAAGTGGAGGAGCTCTCCCACCAGGTGGAGGTTGCGGCTGAGGTTGGTGGTGTCGACCACTACCACCACGGCATCCGGCGCCTGGTAGAGACCCTCGCCGCCGAGGGCCTGGCGGCAGACCCGGGACTCGGGCAGGTCGAGGCTCAGCCGGTAGAGTCCGGGTAGATCGACGACCTCGACGGGCAGCTCGAGCTCCGGCGGAGCCCAGCGGCCGAAGCGGGCGTCGGTGGTGGTGCCGGGGAAGTTGGCGGTCTTGGCGCGCAGACCGCAGAGGCGGTTGAAGAGAGTGGTCTTGCCGGTGTTGGGGTTGCCCACCAGCGCCACCCGGGCAGCGCGGGGCGAAGCGGCCTCCTCCGGCGGAGAGAGCCGCGGGGCGGCGACGGTCATCGAGCTACCGGTCGTCCTCGGGCAGGACCAGCAGGTGACGGGCCACGGTGTCGGCGAGACCGATCCGCGTCGAGCGGACCTGGACGATCCAAGGGTTCCCCCGCTTGCAGAGGCGGAAGAGGCAATGCTCGGTGAGCCCGAGAGCGGAGACCAGGTGGCCGTCCTCGGGGCTCAGCCGGTCTCCGAACAGGCGAGCGCTCTGGCCGGGGCGGAGCTGGGTCAGCGGCACGGGACGGACCGCAGGCATGGAAGTGAGCGGGGTCGCGGCGACGGTCGTGGTGTTCATGGGCACGCGCTCCAAGGTCTCGTTCCGAGCTCTCATGGCCGTCAACGGCCGAAGACCAGGATCCAACGAGGCGCCGAAGGGAGCCACGCGTCGGGTGGCTACCCCCAAAACTGAATTTGTTGAGACTGGATCTCAACTAAAGGAAGTATACCAGGAGGAGCGCGGCGGGAGCCAGGGGTAATCTCAAAAAGCGCTCGCGGGCTCAGGCAGGCGCGCCGGGCCAGCGCTCCTGGAGCTCGAGGGTCTGCCGCCAGTGAGCGAGCACCTCGGACATCGAGTCGCCACCCAGCTTGTCGAGCAGGGCGTCCGCCAGGACGAGGGCGACCATGGCCTCGCCGATGACACCGGCGGCGGGGAGGGCGGTGACGTCGCTGCGCTCGTATTGCGACTCGTGGGCCTCCAGCGTGTCGAGGTCGATGCTCGGCAGGCCCTTGCGCAGCGTCGCGATGGGTTTCTTGTACAGCGTCAGGACCAGGTCCTCGCCGTTGGTGACGCCGCCCTCGAGACCGCCGGCGCGATTGGTCGGCCGGCGCCAGCGGCCCGCGCCGTCGGGTTCGATGGCGTCGTGGGCCTGGCTGCCAAAGCCGGCACTGGCGGTCAGCGCGGCGCCGATCTCGACCGCTTTGACCGCGGGCACCGAGAGCGCCGCCTGGGCCAGCCGTCCGTCGAGCTTCTCGTCCCACTGGACGTGGGAACCGAGCCCCGCGGGGACGCCGTGGGCGATGACCGTCACCGCGCCGCCCAGCGTCTCGCCCTCCTCCTTGGCACGGTCGACGAGACGCACCATTTCGGGCTCCAGGTCGCGGCGGATGGCGCGCAGGGGGGAACGATCATCGACCTGCTCGAGATCTTGCCAGGTCGGCACCGGCCCGCCGAGTCCCACCGGACCCAACGAGCGGACCCCGCTGGCCAGCTCGCAGCCCACGGCGCGGAGGAGCATCTTGGCGAAGGCGCCCGCGGCGACCCGCGCTGCCGTCTCGCGGGCCGAGGCGCGCTCGAGGACGTTTCGCAGGTCCCGGTGAAGGTACTTGAGACCGCCGGCGAGGTCCGTGTGCCCCGGTCGCGGCTGGTGGACCCGACGCTGCTCGACCCGGTGGGGGAGCGTTTCAACCGGGTCCATCATCGGCTGCCAGTTCTTGTAGTCGCGGTTGGCGACCCACAGGACCAGCGGCGAGCCCAGGGTGACGGCCCCGCGCACCCCGCCGTGGACCTCGACCTCGTCGCTCTCGATCTTCATCCGGTTGCCGCGGCCGTAACCGTGCATCCGCCGCGCCATGTCGCGGCGCAGCAGCTCGTAGTCGACCTCGAGACCGGCAGGCATCCCGGTGAGCGTGGCGGTGAGACCGGGGCCATGGCTCTCGCCACCGGTGATCAGGGAGAGGCGCTTCATGGTGGCGAGGAAGATATCAGCTGGAACGCGGCGGCCCGGGCTCAGTTGGCCTCGCCGTCGTCGTCGACGTCGGCCGCGGAGGCGCGGCGGATGCCCGCCGGCAGCACGCCGGCCAGGCGTTCGAAGGGACCACGCAAAGGCTCGGGGATGCGGCACGGGCGGCGGGTTTCGCGGTCCATCCACAAGTGCTCGGTGGCACCGCGGGTGACCACCTCGCCGACCCGCACCACCTCGTAGGCGAAGCGGAGGCCGCGGCTGCCCATGCGATCGAGCCAGCAGCGTACCTCGACGGTGTCACCGTAATGGCAGGGCTGGCCGTAGCGCACCTCGACCTTGGTGACGATGAGCAGATAGCCGAGCTTCTCGATGTCGGCGTAATGGAAGCCGCTGCGCTTGCACAGCTCGGTCCGGGCCTGCTCGAACCAGATGACGTAGTTGGCGTGGTGCACGACACCCATCTGGTCGGTCTCGGCGTAGCGGACCTCGATTTCCACCGTGGCGCTGATCGCCTGGCTGACGCTCGCATCGACGGTCTTCTTCATGAGCTCTCCCTGGCTCCTTGGCGGGCGGGACGGGGACGCTGCCAGCTGTAGCGGAGCACCGTCCAGAGGATCTTGTAGCCGGCGCGCATCGTGCCCTGGATCGTACCCGTGATCTTCGAGACGCCGATCCGACGGCGATAGGACACGGGCACTTCCTCGACCCGCAGCCCGTGGCGCAGGGCCTTGACCTGCATCTCCGCGGTCCAGCCGAAGTCCGGATCGCTCATCCGCAGCGTTTCGAGGGCGGTCCAGGTGATGGCGCGAAACGGACCGAGATCGGTGTAGCGATGGCCGTACAGCCAGCGCATCAGAAAACAGGCGACCAGGTTGCCGGCGCGGGCCTGGGGGAGCAGCGCACCGCGCTCCCGTTCGCCGAGGGCGCGCGAGCCGATGACCAGGTCGGCGCGGCCGGCGAGGATGGGCGCGACCAGCGCGGGCAGCTCGTCGGGGTGATCCGAGAAGTCGCCGTCGACGAAGACCACCACCACCGGCGGGTCGTTGCGGCGCAGATGGTCGAGACCGGCGAGACACGCGCTGCCATAGCCTTGGCGGGGTGCCGGGACGACTACGGCGCCGCCTTCTCCAGCCACCCGTGCGGTGCCGTCCTTCGAGTTGTTGTCCGCCACCACCACCCGTCGCACCGGCGGCCGGGGCAGCGCGGCGAGCACCAGCGGCAGCGACGCCTCCTCGTTGTAGGCGGGGATGACGACGTCGACGGTGACGGTGTCGGGGTGGGTGGAAGGGCGGTTTGGCACGGGCGGATTGTACGCGAAGCCCCTCCGCCCCCATGCTAAGATCCCGCTCTTCGCGCCGCTTCAAAACCCGATCCAAAGCCTGCGCCCTACCGAGACTCCACCGTGCCCGTCTACCCCTACCGCGGTCAGCTGCCCAGGCTGGGGCGCCGTGTCTTCGTTGCTCCGACGGCGGTGGTCGCCGGTGACGTCGAGGCCGGGGACGAC
>JAGQSE010000423.1 GCA_020439725.1 Acidobacteriota bacterium | reverse complement strand
TCGTCACCGGTCGCCGGGGGCCGCGCGTCTTCGCTCATCGCCGCTGACTCTCCATCTCCCGGGCTAGTCGCTCCGGGGTCCATAGCGCCGCAACGCCAGCTTGGCGACGACGCCCTTGTGGACCTCGTCGGGACCGTCGTAAATCCGCGCCCCGCGCTCCTGGGTGTAGAACCACGACAGCACCGTCGCGTCGGTCAGCCCGTAGGCGCCGTGGACCTGTACCGCGCGATCGACGACGGAGAGCATGACCCCGGCGACGTGGTACTTGATCATCGAGATCCGCTCGCGGCTGGCCTTGGCGCCGTCACGATCGATGCGCGCCGCGGTATCGAGCACCAGCAGCCGGGCGGCGTCGATCTCGGCGCGGCTCTCGGCGATCCAGTCCCGGATCGTCTGGCGGTCCGCCAAGGGCTCGCCGGGGGCCAGCTCGCGCTCCAGGGAGCGGCGGCACATCAGGTCGAAGCTGCGCTCCGCGACACCGATCCAGCGCATGCAGTGGTGGATCCGCCCCGGCCCGAGCCGCGCCTGGGCGATGGCGAAGCCCGAGCCTTCCTCCCCCAACCGATGGGCCCTGGGGACCCGGCAGCCGCGGTAGAGGACCTCGCCGTGGCTCGCCCAGCCGTCACCGGAGTGTCCCAGGACCGGAACGTTGCGCACCAGCTCGAAGCCCGGTGTGTCCGTGGGGACGAGGATCTGCGTCGCCCGGCGGTGCCTCTCGGCCGCGGGATCGGTGACCGCCATGACGATGGCGAAGGCGGCGCCATCGGCACCGCTGGTAAACCACTTCCGGCCGTCGAGGACGTAGTCGTCGCCCTCAGAAACCGCTCGGGTCTCGAGCCACACCGGGTTCGAGCCGGCGCGATCGGGCTCGGTCATCGAGAAGCAGCTGCGGACCTCGCCGGCCAGGAGCGGGGCGAGGAAGCGCTCCTTCTGCTCCGCGGTGCCGAACTCGTGGAGGATCTCCATGTTGCCCGCATCCGGTGCCTGGCAATTGCACACATAGTGCCCCAGCGGGCTTCGGCCGAGGATCTCCGACACGTGGCCATGCTCGAGCACCGACAGCCCCAGCCCCCCGACCTCGCGGGGCATCTGCGGCAGCCAAAGCCCGATCTCGCGCGCCCGGGCTCGAGCCGCCTCGAGCTCGTCCGCGGCCGCCGAGAACGAGCCACCGAGGACGACTCTCTCGAGGGGCTCGAGCTCTTCCACCAGCCCGCGGGCCTTGCCGAGCACTTCCTCCAGACGGCGTGACGGGCTCAGATCCATGGCCTTCCTCGTAGCATCGGGCACTTCCCTCCGGACGGTTCTGAAGATGGGGTCGATGGTCTCACGCCGCGCTCACCGGCGCCAAGGCGGAACGGTACCTGAACAAAACTGAACGTCATCGTCACGCTTCTCTGAATTTCTGCACTTCATCAACAGACATCCACGACGCAGCCCGTGACGGGCTGGGGTGATTTGGAGCCGGTCGCGCTCCCCAGCGGCGACGGGAAGGCTTCTGCTCCCCATTCCCACGAGGTCCACGGGCCGAACCAACCTCACGGCATGTGCGTGCCCAAGGCGCCGTGAGCCCCGATTTCGTCCTGCCGGCGTGACGGTGAAGCCGCGAGGCGGAGGCCCTTGGTCTTCGCCCGTCGGTTCACCGCCGAGGGGTGGGCTCTGGCCTTGCCGGTCTCCGGGCGGAGACCCCACGGCCGGCGTCTCATCCACCTCGGCGCCGGACCTTCCGGGAGTTCGGGAATCGTTCCCGGATCCCTCCACGAGGAGGGGCCCCCCGCCCCGACCTCTTGACTCGTTTTCGAGGAGGAATCGATGCATTCCAAGACCGTCGCGACAGAACCCCGTTCCGCCGTCTTGCGGCTCTTCGGCCTGGGAGCCCTGGTGCTTCTCTTGGCCGGCATCGCACCCCTGGCCCGCGGAGTCGCCGCACCCGGTGAGGAGCGAAACTTCGACGCCCGTATCGAGACCCAGCTGGAGCTCTCGGTGTCGCCGAGCGCCCTGCAGGTCAAGGCCGCCGAAACCCTCCGCCGGGAGGTCCCCGAGCTGGCGGTGGAGTTCGACCGCACCACCGGTGCCACGCGAACCCTTTACAACCGCATGGGGTTCCTGACCTCGAGCGCCCACGGCGATCCGATGGATCTGGCTCTCGAGTTCGTGCGCGCGAATCTCGACCTCCTCGGACTCTCCGAGAAGGACCTCGCCGACTACGAGGTCACCGACAGCGTCTATTCGAAGCTCTCGGGAACGACCCACATCTATCTCCGTCAGACCCACGCCGGCGTACCGCTGTACAACGGCCAGCTGCACATCAACGTCAGCCGTGACGGGCAGATCCTGAGCGTCAACAACGCCTTCCTGCCTGGCCTCGCCGATGCCGTCAACACCACCGAGCCGGGGATCACCGCCGCGGACGCGGTGCAGAGCCTGGCGCAGCAGCTCGGCCTCCCCACGACGGTCAAGGCCGCCGGTCCGGGCATCGGCGACAGCGCCGGTACGGCCACCCGCCTGGTCGCCTCGGGTCTCTCGACCAGCCCCATCGACGCCAAGCTGATGTGGCTGCCCCTCGGCGCCGGCTCGGCGCGCCTGGTGTGGAACTTCCAGGCCGACACGCCGGACAGCCAGCACCTCTACGACGCCACCGTCGACGCGGTCACCGGCCAGGTCCTGACCCGCTTCGACTGGACCAACTCGGGTTCCTACCGGGTCTACGAGCAGCCCGTCGAGAGCCCCATCCACACCTCGCCGTCGCCGCCGTCGGACGCGCGCACGCTGGCGGTCAACCCCGAGCTGTCTTCGGCCTCTCCGAGCGGCTGGTTCACCGGCGGCGTCATGTCCGGCAACAACGTCACCGCCTGCCCGGACGCTTCGCCGTCGAACAACGTCTGCGACTCGAACCCGTCGTGCTCGGGCACCACCTGTGACTTCACCATCAACCTGTCCTCCCAGCCCTCCGCCTCGATCCCGGCGGCCACCGCCAACCTCTTCTACTGGAACAACCGGATCCACGACATCCAGTATCAGTACGGCTTCGACGAGCCGGGCGGTAACTTCCAAGAGAACAACTTCGGCAACGGCGGCAGCGGCAGCGACTCGGTCAACGCCGACGCCCAGGATGGTGGCGGCAACTGCAACGCCAACTTCGCGACTCCCACCGACGGCGGCAACCCGCGGATGCAGATGTACACCTGCAACCAGGCGAGCCCCTCGCGCGACGGCGACTACGACAGCGGCGTCATCGTCCACGAGTACGGTCACGGCATCTCGATCCGCCAGGTCGGCGGTCCCTCGAACTCGAGCTGTCTCAACAACAGCCAGCAGGCTGGTGAGGGTTGGAGCGACTGGCATGCGCTGGTCTATACCGCCAAGTCCAGCGACACCGGCCCGCAGGCCCGCGGCGTCGGCGCCTACCTGTTCAACCTGTCGGCCAACGGCGGCACGATCCGTGACCTGCCCTACTCGACGAGCAGCTCGGTCAACAACTGGACCTACTCGTCCATCGCCGGGGCCGCCATCCCCCACGGCATCGGCTCGCGCTGGGCGCAGGGCGCCTGGGAGGTCTACTGGGCCCTGGTCGACAAGTGGGGCTTCGAGAGCGACCTCGACAACTTCGACATCAGCGACCCCAACGAGGCGGGCAACAAGCGCGCCCTCTACTACATCAACGAGGGTCTCAAGAACACCGCTTGCTCGCCGACCTTCATCAACAACCGTGACGGCATCATCCAGGCCGCCACGGCTAGCTTCGGCGGTGCCGACGTCTGCACCATCTGGGAAGCCTTCGCGGCCTTCGGTCTGGGCACCAACGCCTCCACCGGCGGCTCGAACTCGACCACCGCGACCAACGGCTTCAACATCCCCGCCGCCTGCGCCTGCACGCCGCAGCCCATCGCGGACGCGGGTCCGAACCAGACGATCACCGCCGGCCAGTCGGTGACCATCGGTACGACGGCCCAGAGCGGACACAGCTACAGCTGGTCGCCGGGCGGTCAGACGACGGCCCAGATCACCGTCTCGCCGACCACCACCACGACCTACACGGTCACCGCCACGACCAGCTGCGGCAGCGCCACCGACTCGGTGACGGTCACCGTCGCCGGCTCCTCGGGCTGCCCGGCCGGGACCACGTTGCTGCACGCGGCGGACTTCGAGTCCACCGCTGACGGTTGGACCAACAACGGCGCCAGCACCTGCTCGACGGGCAGCTTCGTGCGCGGCACGCCGACCTCCGTGGTCAACGGCGGCGTCACGACTCAGGTCGCCGGTGCGGCCAGTGGCACCGGCGCCTGGTTCACCGCCGTCAACACCGCCGCGGGCGTCGACGACGTCGACGGCGGCACCTGTGACACGCGGTCTCCGTCCTTCTCGGCCGGAGCCGGCAACCTCGCCATCTCCTTCGATTACTTCCACGGCCAGCGGGACGCCGGCGGTGACGACGGCTTCGTCATCGACGTGCTCAACAACGGCTCCGTGGTGGCGACGCTGGTGAACTTCGGTGGCGTGACCAACAACGCCGCCTGGACCCCGGTGTCGACCAACGTCAACCTGGCGAGCGCCGGCACGGTCCAGCTGCGTGTCCGGGCCACCGACGGGCCGTCCTCCGGCGACCTCGTCGAGGGCGGTATCGACAACGTCCAGATCTGCGGTGGCGAAGGCCCGCCGCCGCCGGCTTGCGCCGTCGACGACGACTTCGAGGGCGGAGCCGCTGCCTGGACCAACGACGCGGCCAGCACTTGCTCCACCGGCGCCTACGTCGTCGGCAACCCCACCAACCCGAGCGGTGGTTACCAGGTCGTGGGTTCCAACTCCGGAACCAACTCGATCTTCACCGCCTCGAACTCCTCCGCCGGTGTCGATGACGTCGACGGCGGCAACTGCATCCTCGGCTCGCCCACCTGGAGCGTCGGCGCGGCGTCGACCCTGTCGGTGGCCTGGTGGCACGGTCAGCGGGACCAGGGCGACGACGCCTCCGGTGACTTCTTCCGCCTCGAGTACTCGCTCAACGGCGGATCGAGCTGGACCACCCTGCGCTCCAACGGCGACACCACCTCGAACCCCGTCTGGGCCACGGCCACCGCGTCGATCCCGGCCGGTTCGAACGTCAAGCTGCGCGTCCAGTGCTCCGACGGCTCCGCCGCCGGCGACCTGGTCGAGTGCGGCATCGACGACGTGTCGATCTGCGAGAACTGAGGTATCCGCCAGGACTGAGCTCGGTCAAGTCCGAGCTCTACTGACGACGCCCCCCGGTGCTTGCCGGGGGGCGTTTCTCTTTGTCAGGGAAAGGCCGATCCGGTCAGGAGGACCCGGCGAGTCGAGAGACGTCCGACGAGTGGCGGCCGACTAGGTCTGCAGCAAATACTCCCGCAGCAACCGCGCACTATTGCGCTCGGGATCGCTAGCGGCGTAGACGAAGGTGACGGGGCCTTTTGCCAGCTCTTCACGGAGGCGGGCGATGCCCTCCGGGTTTTGGTCGAGCTCGGCGCGGTAGCGCTCCTGAAACTCGATCCATTTTTCTGGATCGTGCTGGAACCAGCGGCGGAGATCCTGGCTCGGGGAGACCTCCTTGAGCCACAGATCGATGGCGGCCTTCTCCTTGGTCAGCCCGCGGGGCCACAGGCGTTCGACCAGGATCCGGCGCTCGCCGGGAACGGGATCGTCGTAGACGCGTCGTAGGGTGATTTCCATGGCTTCAGCCCTCCTCGGGCCCCCCTTGAATCGGCCTTCCTGCGAGATCATTGAGCTGGCTCCGCGAGGCCAGCTCGCGGAGCTCGTGAGGAGTCAGTCGTTCGAGAGATCTTTCGATCAGACGAAGGAGGAGCTTTGACATGGAGATACCTTCCTTCGCGGCACGCTCCTTGAGTCGAAGATGGAGATCGTCGGGCACGTTCCGGAGGTAGAGACTCTTAGACGCTGGCTCCCCATGTCGTCGAGCTTGTCGCTTCGAAACCACGTCTGCCCCCCCTCTCCTGTTTCCCTATTGTCTGCTTCAGTAGACCTCGATCTCCCCCACTGGCTCCAACGACCGAGGGACAGCCATCGCCGGTCACCGCCCCCCGGTGCTCTTGAGATACCGGTAGAAATCCCCATCCGTCGACAGCAGCAGGGTGGTGCTGGCGTCGGTGGTGGTCTCGAAGGTCTCGAGGCTTCGGAGGAATTGGTAGAACTCGCGCGACTGGGCGGACTGGTCGTAGGCGTCGGCGTAGATCGACGTCGCCTGAGCGTCGGCCCTGCCGCGAATTTCCTCGGCGGTGCGGTATGCCTCCGAGAGGATGCGCTTGAGCTCGCGCTCCTTTTCGCCCCGGATGCGCGATGCCTCGCCGTCGCCCTCGGCGCGGTAGCGGGCGGCGATGCGCTGGCGCTCGGCGATCATGCGGTCCTCGAGGGCCTTGCGCACCTTCTCCTCAGCGTAGTTGATGCGCTTGAAGCGGATGTCGAGGATCTCGATCCCCAGGTCCGAGGTCTTCGAGCGGGCGTTCTCGAGGATCTCCTGGCGGATCCTCTCGCGGCCCACCTCGATGGGTGCCAGGATCGCGGTCGCCTCGGGCTCCGACTCGTCGACCTGGGCGTCGCGGTTCGAAGTCCGGACCAGCTCGACCAGGTCGTACTTGGCGATGGCGTCGCGGGTCTGACCGTCGATGATGTCGTCGAGCCGGAGCCGGGCGCCGTCGAGGTCGCGGAGGCGCTGGAAAAACAGCAGCGGGTCGGTGATCTGCCACCGCGCATAGGTGTCGACCCAGATGAAGCGCTTGTCCTTGGTGGGCACCTCGTCGCGATCACCGTCCCAGGCCAGGAAGCGCTTGTCGAAGCGGTTGACCCGCTGGAGGAAGGGCAGCTTCCAGTGCAAACCCGCCTGATCGATCTTGCCGCCGACGGGCTTGCCGAACTGGGTGATGATCACCTGCTCGGTCTCGTCGACCACGTACGCCGACTCGGCGATGACGAAGAGAGGCAGGAAGGCGAGGGCGACGAGGAGCAGCATCCGTCTCATGGCGCACCTCCCTGGCCGCCCTGGGCCGGTGGCGTCTTCGTCCCTCCCCGGCCCGCGAGGTCGAGGAGGGGCACCAGGCTCCTGAGGTCCTCGTCGACCACCACCTTGCTTCCGGCCTGGGGCAGGATCCGGCTCAGCGTCTCGAGATAGAGCCGGGCGCGGGTCACTTCGGGCGCCTTGCGGTATTCGGAGTAGAGGGCGTTGAACCGTCGCGCCTCACCCTCGGCGCGGTTGGTGCGATCGACCGCGTAGCCCTCGGCCTGCTCGATCTGCTGCTGCGCCTCGCCCATGGCCTTGGGTACCTCGCGGTTGAAGTCCTCCTGCGCCTTGTTGATCTTGCCCTCCTTCTCCTGCTGGGCCTCGTTGACCTCGTTGAAGGAGGGCTTGACGCGGTCCGGCGGGTTGACGTCCTGGAGCACCACCTGATCGACGATGATGCCGGTGTTGTACTGGTTGGCGAGCTCCTG
>JAGQSE010000422.1:5470-6971 GCA_020439725.1 Acidobacteriota bacterium | reverse complement strand
GGCTCGCCGCGCGCCGAGAAGCGCCGGACCATGACGTCCTTGCCGTCGGTGTCTGGGCCGGCGCTGGTCCAAACCACGAGGAAGCGGCCGAGGCCGTCGGTCGTGACGATGGGCTCGCTCTGGCGGCCCTCACCCTCCGAGTTCACCTGGAACGGCTTGCCCAGCGGTGCACCGGAGGCGCCGATCAATCGGCCGAAAAGGCCGCTCGCATCACCGTCGAGACCCTCGGCCTCCCAGACCACGAAGAAGTTGCCGTCGTTGCCACGACTGCTCTGGGGCAGCCGCTGCTCCGCCTTGGTGGCCCTGGTCAAGGCCAGGTCCCCCGTCACGGGTTTGCCCGTCGCGTCGAAGATCTGGCCGTGGATGCTCCAGCGCCGGTTGGCGGGATCGTAGACGCTCCAGGTCTGGAGGCTGTTGGCCATCGGGCCGGGCGACCACAGCGGCGCGCCGGCGGTGGTGTCGGTGAGCACCAGCACCCAGTCGCGGTCGCCGTTCTGGCCGTTGCAGGAGCCTGAGCACGACGGCCGCGGGAAGTTGTAGACGTCGGTGGTGCCCGAAACCAGGGTCGGCGTCACCGCGACGGGGGAGCCGCCGGTCCTCGGGTTGTAGAAGAGCTTGCTCCAGCGGGTGGTCGTGAAGCTTGGATAGAGGGTGCTGGTCAACTGTAGCTGGATGGCGGCGTTGTCGGGCAGATAGGCCATCGTCGAGCGCCGCGTGAGATCCCGCGACACCACCATCTGGAGGTGCTGGGACTGGCACGTGGGATCGGCGGCATTGTTGATGATCTGCGCCGGTGTCGGCGCCAGCCACCACCAGCGTTGGGAGCGGAAGATGCTGCCCAGGACCTGCATCTGCGTCACCGAGGCTCGTCCGACGGAGTCCTTGGGCGTCCGCGGCTGGTAGGGATCATTGCCCCGGCCCCAATCCCACAGCCCGTAGACGCCGACGGTGTACCCGAAGGCGCCGGAGAGCGTGCTCAGGTAGGCCGTCTGGCGGACGCGGTAGGGGACGTAGTACAACGCGTTGGACGGCAAGGTCTGGCCGGGGATCAAGACCGCGCCTTCGTCGTCGTAGATCGCCTCGGCGTTGACCGAGCCCTTGCGGGGTGAGTAGGTGCGCAACGACAGCGGAATCTGCCGGGCCCGGTTGGTGAAGCGCTGGAGCTGGTTCGAGGTGTTGCAGGGCGGCTCTCCCGAGTTCCCTCCTGCCTGACCGCTCTGGAAGAGGTGGAAGTCGAGCCATGACTCGGCGTGGAAGTCCTGGTAATCGTTCCAGGTCCCCGTCGCACTGATGGGCGTCGAGCCTCCGAAGTGGTTGCCCAGCCGGTGGCGGGGCAGGGTGGTGTTGATCTCCGCACCGACGGTACGGATCTGGTTGCTGATGGTGCTGCCGTCGGGTTTGGAGTCAAAGCCGGGCGACAGGATGACGATGTTGCCGCCGAGGCGGGCGGCCAGGCTGCGGGCGAAGGTCTTGGCGTCCTCGGTGGGCGGGTAGCGCTGCG
>JAGQSE010000422.1:0-5392 GCA_020439725.1 Acidobacteriota bacterium | reverse complement strand
TGGACCTTGTCCTCGAAGGCCTGCCAGAAGGTCGGGTTCCATTTCGACCAGGCCGGGAACGACGTGTTGGCGACGAAGGGAGCCTGGTTGTTCGTGTCGGTGAGGGGGTTCTTCATCCACCAGCCCGGCACCGCGATCTGGACCACGGTGAAGCCGCGGCTGGCGCGGTCTTGGAGATAGCACTTCCAGTCGTTGGTGTTCCAGCCACTGGTCTGGTTGCAGTTCGGGGTCGAAGCCCGGTCGAGCTTGCCGCGGATCGGTGCGACCCAGGCAGTGTCTCCGAGCCAGTAGAAGGGCGTCGAGGAAGGGATCGACAGGTAGATGTTGGTGCGGACGAGCTGACCGCCCTCCGACACCGTCCCTTCGGTGAGGTAAAAGGTGCCGCCCCCGAGGTAGAGGGGGTTGGTGATGCCGGCGGCGGCGTCGGACCGCAGCACGGTCACGGTGTTGGCGGTGCTGCTCGAGTTGAGCCCGGCGTCGGTGCTGCAATCCACCTCGCCGGAGGCCACCCCCTGCGTGGTGCGGGTGCAGGTGGTCGCCCAGCGATAGGTAGCGGTCGAGCTGGTGCCGAGCGGCTGGGGGAAGAGCGCACGCAGCTTGAAGGTGTGATCGCCGGCGCCGCCGTCCCAGAAGCCGTACTTCGGGAGGTTGGAGGCGTCCACCGTCGAGCAGCCGCTGATGCAGGTCCATTGCACCTGGAGCAGCAGGTTGCGATAGGGGTTCGCGTAGGTTCCGCTGCCGGTCAGCGTCTGTTCCCAGCGCATGCCGGCGTAGACGGAGGCTGCGGCCGGCGGTGCCGTCGCCGGGAGCAGTAGCAGCAGGAAGATCGAGACCAGAGACGCGGTGCGGAGACGAGGGAGGCGGACGGAGGGAGGAAGGCCGGAAAGGAACCCACCACGACTCATGAGTACCTCCTTGTTGGCGTTCGCCAACGGTGGCAGACCTGACTTCACGCTAGCAAAACGGCCCAGGAACGCAAGAGAAAAAATGCTAAATACGCATGAAGGCGTCCGCGGAGGTGAGTGGACGGCTCGCCGAGCCCGGGAGTGCTGTTCGGGTAGGTCTGCCTACGGTGTCGGTGGCGGGACCGGAGCCAGGATTTCCTGCAGCCGCCGCACCGTCGGCACGTGGCCCGACACTCGGATCTCGCCATCGACGACCAGGGCCGGGGTGGTGACGAGGCCGAACTCGAGGATCCGATCGAGGTCGGTCACTTTCTCGAGTTGGTAGTCGAGACCGAGCTCCGTGGCGGCGGTTTCGGTATGCTGTGTCAGCATCTGGCATTTGGGGCAGCCGGTTCCCAGGATCTGCAACTTGGTGGTCATGAGATATCTCCTCATCCGCTGAAAGAGCCGTAGAGCCAGCCGGTGGTCGCTGCCATGACGATGACCAGGCCGACGAACACGAAGGTCTTGCCCCAACCCAGGAAGCTCCGCAGCACCAGGATCGAGGGGAGCGAGAGCGCGGGGCCGGCCAGGAGCAGCGTCAGGGCGGGACCTTGACCCATGCCGCTGCCCAGCAGCCCCTGGAGGATCGGCACCTCGGTCAGAGTCGCGAAGTACATGAAAGCCCCCGCCACCGAGGCGAAGAGATTGGCGCCGAGCGAGTTGCCCCCGACCGCGGCGGCGACCCAGGTCGAGGGGATCAGGCCCTCGTGACCGGGGCGGCCGAGCAGGAGACCGGCCGCCAGGACACCGGCCAAGAGGAGCGGCAGGATCTGCTGAGTGAAGCTCCAGGTGGCGGCGAGCCACTCGCCCAGCTCGCCCTCGTCGCCCACCATCGCCATGGCGAGCGTCGCGAAGCCGACGGCGAAGGGGACGACCGGGTGGTGCGGTGGGATCAGTGCGGCGACGGTGACGGCCCCAGCGATCCCTGCCGCCTTGACGCGGGCGAGACCGAGATACCGGACCAAGAAAGCGAGCAGGGCGGCGCCGCTCGCACCGGTCAACCACCACTTGGCGGCGTAGACGGTGCCCCAGACACCCGATTCGGCCGGCGCCCAGTTGGCAAACACCAGGATCGCCACCAGGAGCGCGAAGAACACCACCTGGTGACCGAGGGAGAGCCTCGCTTCGGGGACGGCGAGCTGACGGCCGGCGGCAGCGCGGCGACTCTCCTCGGCCCGGTAGATCCAGGCCATCGCCAGGCCGATCAGGACGCTGAACAGCACGGCACCCACGGCCCTGGCGACCCCCAGCTCGAAACCGAGGACCCGGGCGGTCAGGATGATCGCCAGGGCGTTGATGGCCGGTCCCGCGTAGAGGAACGCCGCCGCCGGTCCGAGACCCGCACCGCGCTTGTAGATGCCGCCGAAGAGCGGCAGCACCGTGCACGAGCAGACGGCGAGGACGGTACCCGAGACCGAGGCGACACCGTAGGCGAGGGGGCGCGGGGCCCGGGGGCCGAGATACTTCATGACCGACGCTTGGCTGACGAAGACGCCGATGGCACCGGCGATGAAGAACGCCGGCACCAGGCAGAGCAGCACGTGCTCCCGCGCGTACCACTTGGCGAGCTGGAACGCCTCGATCAGGGCACCGTCGAAGCGGGCGGAGCCGATCGGCAGGAAGTAGAGCGCCAAGAAGACAGTGGCCATCCCCACCAGCCCCTTGAGCTCCGAGCGTCCGGTCATGGTGTTGCCCCTCTCGGTGGCGGAGTCCCCGGATGCTGCGGGGCCGGTTTGGCGACCCCGATCGCCACCAGGTCGAGGTCGGCGGCGCACAGCTCGAGCACCGGGACTTCCCGCAGCCGCTCGATCAGCGCGCGGTCCGCCTTGGCTTGCTCGTCTTCGCCGAGCAATGCCAGGAGCGGCGGCAGGACCGTCTTCGCGATTTCGCCCTCGCCTAGCCGGTAATAGACCAGCTTCCCTTCCTTGCGATCCGCCACCAGGCCCCCTCGCGACAGCACCGACAGGTGTTGCGACACGGTGGAAGAGGCGAGACCGAGGACCGCGGTCATCTGGCAGACGCACAGCTCACCCGTGGCCAGCATCCCGAGAAGCCGCAGCCGCGCGGGATGGGCCAGGCCCTTGGAGGTCTCTACGAGATCGCGCAGGTCGGGGTGTCGTTTCGTCATATGCCGAATTGTAGGGTTGTATTGGGCCCGACACACCACCTCAAAGGGCGGCAGCGCGCCCGCACGGCGTCACTCCGGACGCTCGTCGTCGGTTCGTGCTCGAGGTGTCGCTAACGGCCCGGCGGCCAGTCGCCCAGAGCCCGGCGCAGGTCGACCACCTGTCCCAGGTGATAGGCGTTGTGATCGAGCAGCACCAGGGCGCAGCGAAGCAGGTGGTGGGACGGATCCTCGGCGGTGGGCACGGGGTCGTGGAGCGGTCTTGCCGGGTCCTCGACGAGCTTCGCCATCCGCTCGATCGCCTGCCGGAAGCCGGCGACGCTGTCGTTCCATCGTTCTGCGCTCTCCGGCGTGGGTGCCGCGGGCCAGTAGTCGTCGGGCCAGGCCGGGGCCGAGTAGTCGTCCCGTTCGACATAGTCGACGAGGTCCTCGGCCGCCAGGCGCAGATGTTCGACCAGCTCCCAGATCGAGTGCTCGAAGCCGTCGGGCCGGCGCCCGACGATGGCTGGATCGAGGTGGTCGAGGGCCGCGAGGCCGACCTGGGCTTGGGATCGGCGGAGCTGGGCCGCGACGGTTTCGCGGGTCGAGGCGTCGGGGGCGCCAGCGTGGTTCATGATGCCTCCATCGTCGCGTGGAGCTTCGAGCCTAGCAGGCCCTGCTCGCCGGCAGGCTCGACGCGGACCATGGCCCGTCCGCAGGCTGCGGTGGGCTAGACTGCCGGCGGTGCACGAGATCCGGAACGCCCCTCACGAGCCTTTCCAGCCCGGCCGTGAAGAGCCCGCGGGCCACGCCGAGCCGCGAGCGCGGGAGGAGCCGCGGGACCTCGGCTTCGGCTCCGTGGTCGCCAGCGAGAGCCGGCTACGCCTGGTCAACCGCGACGGCAGCTTCAACGTCCAGCGCCGGGGACTTGGGCTGCGGGCTTCCCTGAGCCTCTACTACTCGCTCCTCACCCTCTCGTGGCCCCGCTTCCTGGGTCTCCTGGCGCTCCTCTATCTGGGGGCCAATGCGGTCTTCGCCGCCGCCTACTTCCTGTGCGGACCGGCCGCCCTGTCGGGGCGACCGGCGGTGGCCGGAGCGGGGCGCTTCCTCGACAGCTTCTTCTTCAGCGTCCAGACGCTCTCGACCATCGGGTACGGAAAGATGTTGCCGGTGGGTCTCGCGGCCAACCTCTTGGTGACCTTCGAATCGCTGGCCGGCTTGCTCTTCTTCGCCGTCGCCACCGGGCTGATCTTCGCCCGCTTCGCGCGACCCCTCGCCGACATCGTGTTCAGCGAGCGGGCGGTCGTCGCACCCTATCGAGGCGGTGCCGGTTTCATGTTGCGGATCGCCAACCGCCGGCGCAACGAGCTGGTCGAGGTCAGCGCCCAGGTGATCTTCTCGCGCATGGAGATGCGCGACGGGCAGCCGACGCGGCGCTTCTACGACCTTCCCCTGGAACGCAACCAGGTGACCATCTTCCCCCTGAGCTGGACGATCGTGCATCCCATCGGCGAGGACAGCCCCCTGGCGGGCATGACGGCAGCCGACCTGGCGGCCGTGGACGGCGAGTTCCTGGTCTTGCTCACCGGGATCGACGAGACCTACTTCCAGCGGGTCTACTCGCGCTCCTCGTACAAGGCCGGGGAAGTGGTCTGGAACGCTCGCTTCGCCGACATTCTCAACCACCCGCGGGGAGGCGAGCCGATCACCGTCGACGTGCGACACCTCCACGACGTCGAGGAGCTCGGACCTCCCGCCGGGTCGACGACCGTCGAACCGTGAGCGCCGAGCCCCTCGGCACCCGGGGAATAGTCCCTTCCACGCCGAAACCAAGCGGTCCTGTCGTCTAGACCCCTGACGGACCGTGGGGCTAGTGCCCCAAGTCCCAGCCAGACCGGTTTCTGGAGTCGCCCCCCACCACGGCTCCATCGCGAGGCCGGCTCTCGCCTGTCGCGGCCCGATCACGGTACCAGCTCGGCTCTCGTCCCGGTGGCGATCGGGCCGTGGGGAGGCCGTTTTCTCGGTGGGTCCTGGATCCGCCGAGAGGATCAGGCAAGAGCTCGAGACGAATCTTCGCTGACGTCTGCGGCGTCGCACGGCAAACAGCGGCCGACGTCAAGCACCACGGAGGGTGCCGACGCCAGCCTTCGAGGAGGATCCATGACGTTCCTGCCAACCCGGATAGGATCGTGCAAGTCTTCTCGACCAACCATCCCCTCCGGAGCCACCATGTCGACGCTCGCACCTTTGCTTCGAGACTTCCGAGCCACCGTTCCCAGTCTCAAGGAGTCCGGTGTCGCGGCGACGGGGGTGCCGGGGGTGACGTTCTTCTGGATCGGCA
>JAGQSE010000421.1 GCA_020439725.1 Acidobacteriota bacterium | reverse complement strand
CCCGTCGCTACGGCAACTTTCTGAAGCAACGGCCCCTTTTCGGGGCGCTCACTCTCCGAAGGACCCTCTGGAACCGGGATCTTCTCGAACTCCCCAAGCCTGGGTGTAAAAACCCAGCCGCACGTAACGTCGGAAGCTCGACCAGGGCCAATCGATGGGGCGTCCCACCAAGCCGTGTTTCACGGGGTTATAGTGAATATAGTCGAGATGACGACGAAAATCCCCCTCGTCCTTGAGGCAATGTTCCCAGAAGCGCCTCTGCCAGAAGTCGACTTCCCGTCGACGCTGCCGAGAGGTTCGTGCTCGTGCAGGCACCAGCCCGCTTCTCTTGGCTCGTTTAGACACAGACGCTTTGATCCGTTGCCATCGTCTTGAGAAGTCCTCATCGCCAGTTGGCAGGGTCCAGATGCAATGAAGGTGATCGGGAAGCAGGCAGATCGCATCGAGCTGAAACGGCGCCACCTTTCGAACATCCCGCAAAGCCTCTTTGAGCCAGCCGCGCACCTCGGCGTCCTCGAAGAACGGTCGACGGTCATGGGTAACCACCGTGAAGAAGAAGCTACCTCCTGGTATTCGAGCGCGTCGGTAATTCGGCATGGGGTAGCGCCTTGTGAGTCTCAAGTTTTGAACGGGCGGCTGCCCATCGTCTTGATCCTAATCGACAACCCCACGAATCTGTCTCGAAAGCGGTGGGCTGGCGCCCACCCTACGGGGAACGACTGACCCCTTCGTTTCAGCCCGCCCGCTTCAGCACGGCCACTTCCTTCCCCAGCCTGTCTTCGAGCCGCGCCCTTTCAACCTCGAGGTCATACCCAACCTGCAGGTTCATCCAGAACCGTTCGGTGGTCCCAAAGTAGCGAGCCAGACGAAGCGCGGTGTTGGCGGTGATCGCCCGGTTGCCGTGCACGATCTCATGGATGCGTCGCGGCGGAACGCTGAGGTCCTTCGCCACCCGAACCTGGCTCAGCTCCAGGGGCTTCAGGAACTCCTCGAGCAGAATCTCGCCAGGGTGAATCGGCGGGTGGGATTCTTTGGCCATCAGCCCCTCACGGACACACCGCAAACGAGTTCGTATCCGCGATCGCCGGCGCGCGGCGCCCCAACGGGTTGTCGTAGGTCTCGGTCTGGCCGGTGACGTGGTCGGTGACGGTGATGGTGTACTCGACGTTGGTGGCGGCGGCGCCTAGGACCCAGTAGCGCTGGTTGACGCCGCAGGCGCGGAGGACTTTGACCAGGACTTCCCAGTTGGCAGCTTTGAAGAACCAGAACAGGGCCGAGTCGTCGGAGGCGCCGGGGACGACGGTGCCGACGCCGGTGTTGTCTTCGAAGTCGCGCCAGATGATCGACACCGCGAAGCGGCCCTGGTTGAGGCAGGCGGTTTGGGCGTCGGCGACGCAGGGGCCGGGCTGCTCGCCGCCGCTGGCGGGGTCGGCGCCGGCCATCGCCAGGAGACCCGAGGCCGTGGGATCGAGCCAGTCGCGGAGCCGCGACGCCTTGTTGGGGCCGTCCCAGTGGGCGCTCATGCGGCCGTAGACGTCATATTCGCCGGGTTCCGAGCACGACGCGAAGCCGCCCGTGAGCGTGCCGATGCAGCGCTTCGTGTCCTGGCGGAAGAGGCATGAGCCGGACGAGCCGGGCTCGGTCGTGCCGTCGTTCCAGGCGCCGACACGCCAATAGCTCGAATCTTCGATCAACAGCAGGTCGTCGTCGAAGCTGATGGCCTTCTCGTCGAGGTTGGGATGATGGATGCCGACGACGCCGGTGGGCACCGAGGTCGTGGCGTCCCAGCCGGCGTAGTAGACGTGGAAGTCGGCGGAGGGCATCTCGAGGAGCTCGACGAGGGTGAAGTCCGAGCCTTCGTCGCCGGCGCGAAAGAGAGCACCGCTCTGGTTGTCCGCCAGCGAGCCGCCGGAGAGCTGACCGCAGGTCGGGGACTCGAAGTTCCAATACACGACCATCGAACCCGCGTTGCCCGAACCTACGCGACAGTGGTCGGCGGTGAGGAAGTAGGGAGTGAAGTCGACGGCGGTGTTGTTCATCAAGGTGCCGCTGCACAGACCGATACCATTGACCGAGTACCAGGCCACGGCGCGGATCTGGTCGCGGTAGGGGTCGCCCTCGGGACAGATCACGTCGTTGTTGCACGAACCCTGCTTGGTGAACGCCGCACCCACCGGCCGGAAGCCGCGCTGGACCGAGGAGATCTCGAGCTCCACCGGCGCCTGGGCGACGGCCGCCGGCAGCAGCAGCTCGACCACCGCCTCGTCCCCCGACACCATCGCGGTCCACAGCTCCCCCTCCGGATTGCGCTGGCTTCGTCCGTAGGGCCCCTGGACCGTCGTCCGCGCGGGATCGTAGAACCAAAGCTCCGCGCCCTCGGGCAGCTCGAAACGACCGAAGCGCAGGTTGAGGCTGGTGGCGCCGGGGCTCGACAGGCGAAGCCGCCAGAGACGCGAGCCATCGGCGAGGGTCTCCCAGGTGCCGGCGTCGAGACCGTAGCTCGTCGCCTGGGCCTCGGCGAAGAGGACGGGGCCCGAGAACGGCTCGGCCGCGTCGGCTTCGGCGAGGAGGCGTGGTGCGTCGACGGGCGCCAGGGCCGCCTCCGCCACCGAATCGAGGGCGGCGACCTGGGCGCGGAAGCTGGCCGGCGCCGTGTCTGGAAGGGATGCCCCGGCAGTGGCCGGTGTCACCGAGCCGAGCACGAGGAGAACGGCGAGGATGATCGGGGTAGGAGCGATGGGTCGCATGGGGTCTCCCGGGGCCGCCTTCCCGTGACGACGACCGTGCTCGGTTCGGGCCTAGATGTGGATGGCTCTTCCGTCGACCGCCAGGGCGGCCTCCTTGAGGATCTCGGCGAGGGTCGGGTGGGCGTGGCTCGAGCGCGCGATGTCCTCGCTCGAGGCCCCGAATTCGATGGCCACCGCGGCCTCGGCGATCAGGTCGCCGGCGCTGGCGCCCAGGATGTGGACCCCCAGGACGCGGTCGGTCTCGGCGTGGGCGAGGATCTTGACCTGGCCCTCGGTCTCGCCGATGGCACGGGCCCGGCCGTTGGCGATGAAGGGGAAGACACCCTTCTTGTACGGGATCTCCGCGGCCGTGAGCTCCTCCTCGGTCTTGCCGACAGAAGCGATCTCGGGGTGCGTGTAGACCACGTTGGGGATGGCGTCGTAGTTGACGTGACCAAACCCGCCGGCGATGCCCTCGACACAGGCGATGCCTTCCTCCTCGGCCTTGTGGGCGAGCAT
>JAGQSE010000420.1 GCA_020439725.1 Acidobacteriota bacterium | reverse complement strand
CGAGGCTCCGACCCAGGTCTGCGTCCAGTCGCAGGCCGGCGGCGCCATGGAGAGCTTGTTCAGTCCCTGACGTTCCCGGGGACTGCACCTCCGGGGGCTCGGGGCCAGGGCGGAACCGAGCCCCCGACTTTTTTGTTCGGGGAGCCGCGGCATCTCATGAAACCGAGTTCCCGTCGCCTCGCGACGACGCTGGGGTTGGTCTTGGTTTGGGCATTGGCGGGGTCCGGCACCGTCGCGGCGTCCGACACCACCGCCGCTCGCGGCTGGCACGGCGAGCCGCTGCCCGCGGGGATGGAGCGCGGATCCCACCAGGGCGAGTACCTGTGGACCCGAGATCGCTCGGTGATGGTCTACGTCCCCGCAGGCCCCTTCCCCATGGGTAGCGCGACGGGCCCCGCCGACGAGCGGCCGGTCCATGAAGTGGTTCTCGGCGCCTACTACATCGACAAGTACGAGACCTCGTGGCTCGAGTGGAAGCGTTCCGGGCTTCCCTACGCCGACAGCCCCGACGACCCGAGGCCGATTCCCCGTGCACCGGACTGGGGCATCCACGACGACCAGCCGGTGGTCAACGTCACCTGGGGAGACGCCCGCGCCTACGCCCGCTGGGCCGGCAAGCGGCTGCCGACGGAGGCCGAATGGGAAAAGGCGGCGCGGGGCACCGACGGGCGGAAGTATCCCTGGGGCGACGAGGAGCCAAGCTACGACCGTGCCGTCTACCGGGGTCATCCGGCGGCGGAGACCTCGACGGCGCCGGTGAGCTGTTGCGCCGCCGGTGCGTCGCCCTATGGCGCCCTCAACCTGGCGGGCAATGTCTACGAATGGTGCGAGGACGTCTACCAGCGGGATTTCTACGCCCACTCCCCTGCCCGGAACCCGGTGGCCCGGGGCGAGGGTCCCAACCGGGTCCTCCGCGGCGGCGCCCACGTCCTCGAGGTGGAGGATCTGTCGAGCACGCTGCGCTACCGCCTGCGGACCGGTGACCGGACTCCCTACATCGGTTTCCGCACGGTGGTCTCCGGGATCCCCGAGCCACCCGGCTGAGCCCCGAGCGCGCCGCCCTCCGGATTCAGGGCTGAGGCGTACCCAGGAGGTAGGTGACAACGTCGGCGAAGTCCTGGAGCGTCATCAGGCTCGCGTACTCGGGCATGGCGCTCGGCGTCTGGCACGGTCCGTCCTTGCAGTGGGGGGCGATGAAGGCCCCCGGCTCGCGGATCGAGTCATAGATGTACTGCGCCGCCGAAACCCCTTCGATGCGCGTCCCCGCCTCCTCGGCGAGAAGCGCCAGGTCGGGACCGAAGTTGTTCGAGCCGGGCCGCGCCACGTCGCCGTGGCAGGCGATACAGCCGAGGGTGCCGTCGTAGAGCGCCTTGCCGCGCTCGGCGTCGCCGATGGGCAGGAGCAGGCGGACGTCGAGGGGCAGAGCCACCTCCCCGCCCAGGGGTCTCAGGTGGTAGTGCTCCGCGGGCTCCGGGATGGGCAGGAACACCGAGTGGCCCCGCCGGCGCCATTCGACCAGCAGCTTGCCGTGGGGCCTCGTGGTGTCGAAATCGAAGTGAATCGTCGTATTGAGCCGCTGCCCCGCTTCGAGGGGTGCGCGTCCCACCTGGGCGCCGACCGGAGGCACCGGCGGGCCGATCTCCGGCACCAGCGAGAACTCGCTGCCATCGTAGATCCGACTCGAATCGCTGACGTTCTCGAAGGCGACGTCGAGGGTCATGCGTTGGCTGCCCCATTCGGGCATCCCCGGAGCCATGGTCGAGGGTCTCTGGAAGTTCTCGCCGTGGTCCATCTGGTCGAGGACCCAGCGCGCCTGGTTGAGCTCGAGGTGGAGGCCGTCGAGAGTCGCTTCGCGCACCGGGATGCGCTGACCGTGGCGGATCACCAGCACCCAGCCGGCGACGACCAGGAGCAGCGCCAGGAGGAAGACCAGAACCCCGGGCTGCGTCCACCAGGCGAGGGCCGCCCGCCGCTCGCGGCCCTGGCGCCGGCTCTCCCGGCGCCGGCGTCCGGTGCTGGCCTCTTCGCCGTCGGCAGCGCTCGCCGTCGCGGCATCGGCCGGGTCGAGGGGATCTTCCGGGGCCATCGGCGCTCGTTCCTCAGCCGCGGTCGTGATCGGCGTCGGCTGTGTCGGGAGCCCCGACCTCGACCTCGATATCGATCGGCGGCGCATGCTCGAAGACCAGCGTCAGGGGCAACCGGCCCGACGCCGTGGCGGTCGCTTCGAGCCCCATCAGCATGACGTGCTTGCCACCGGGCTCGAGGGTCAGAACCCCGTCTGCGGGGATCTCGAAGCCATCGGGGCGTGCCCGCATACGCACGACGCCGTCCTCCGACGAGCTCTCATGGGTCTCGGCGCTCTCGGCCACCGGCGTCTCCACCCGCACCAGCCGATCGGGCCCGGAGCCCTCATTGACGACCTTGAAATAGACGGCTCCCATATCCCCCATGAGCTGCGCGTGCGCTCCTTCGACGAGGAGCCCCGGCGCCTCGGCTTCGCGGACCGGTTCCGCCACCGCCGGAGCCTCCCGGGACGGCGGCTCGGAACCGCAGGCCGCGACCCATCCAAGGACGCTGCAGAGCAGGAAGGTCGAGGCGAGACCGGGAAGCCGATGGATCATGGGTTTCTCCTGGTTAGGGTCGGCGGAGATGCTCGACCGCCGGCTTCCCGGGTGCACGCTCGTCTCCAGCTTCACGTCTCGGCCTCACTCTTCGAGCAGAGTCTTGATGTCCGGGAGGAGCTGCTCGACCTTGGCGTTGGGCGGGTGCTGGACGCGGATCCGGCCCTGCTTGTCGATCAGGAAGTAAGTACCGGTGTGGTCGACGTAGTAGAACGAGTCGCTGCCGGGACCGTCCTTGGGCTGGCCGTATTGGACGGTGAGGCCGAAGTCGTCGAGGACCTGGTCGAGCTCGTCGAACTCGAGCCGGACACCGTAGAAGCGCCGATCGAAGCCCGGAACGTACGAGGCGAGTTTCTGCAGCGTGTCGCGGTGCGGATCCACCGAGACGAAGACCACCGCCAGGTCATCGGCACGCTCGCCGAGGTCGGCGTAGATTTGCTTCATCTTGACCAGCGTGAACGGGCAGACGTCGGGACAGAAGGTGTAGCCGAAGAAGAGCACCACCACCTTGCCTTCGAGATCCGCCAGGCGAAACGTCTCGCTGGTCCAGTTGATGCCCTCGAGAGGTGGCGCGTGCTTGGGTTGATCGACGACACCCCCCTGGAAGCGCGGCTCGCCACGACAACCGGCGGTCAGGAGGAGGATCGCCGCCATCAGACAGGCCGACCACGATGCGGAGCGAATGGCATGGGCTCCCCGGCGGGATTCGGCCTTCGGAGTCTGGGCTCTCGGGCCGGCCCCCGGGCGGGCGGGCGTGGCAGTGGCCTGGCTGTCGCGCATCGCGCTCCTCGATCTCGAAGTCTCTAGCGGAACAGATGATCCAAAGCCTGGCGAGTCTACCATCGGCGCCGCCCCGGGGCCGGCTCCGACGACCCCCAAAAACGCCCACCCCCTCGATGCCGTATCCTGCCAACGGACGGCACCTACGCCTCGACCCGGGAGATCCCATGCACCGAGCCCAACGCCTCCTCGCCCCCGCCGTCGCGCCCACCCTGGCCCTCCTGCTCACCGTCGCCTGCGGCGCCGCCGCCGAGCCCGCAGCCGACACGACCGGCG
>JAGQSE010000419.1 GCA_020439725.1 Acidobacteriota bacterium | reverse complement strand
GGAACTTGGTCTGGATCTGGAAGAGGTTGATGGGCAGCTGCCGATAGCTGTTGACGTCATGGCGCACCAGGTCGGTGATCACCTCTTCGTGGGTCGGCCCGAAGCAGAAATCGCGTTCGTGGCGGTCCTGGATGCGCAGCAGCTCCTTGCCGTAGTAGCCCCAGCGACCGGACTCCTGCCACAGCTCCGCCGGCTGGATGGCGGGCATCGACAGCTCGACGGCACCGGCGGCGGCGAGCTCGCGGCGGACGATGGCGCTCAGCTTCTCGAGGCTGCGCCAGCCGAAGGGGAGGTAGGAGTAGATCCCCGCCGCCAGCTTCTTGATCATGCCGGCGCGGACCATCAAGCGATGGCTCACCACCTCGGCGTCGGCGGGCACCTCCCGCGTGGTGTACAGGTAATACTGGCTCCAGCGCATTCGCGTTCCCCTACGGTTCGGTTGGTCGCGGTGATCCGGCGCCGGCGGCGCCGGGTCCGAGCGGTGCGGGCACCGCTCCGGTCGTGGTCATTTCTTGGGGCGCGGCGGGGTCGGTTCCGGCTTGCGCCGGTTCTCCCGCACACACTCGATCATCGTCTCTTCCACCTGGGCGTCCCCCCGGCCGAGGCCGCGCGCCCGGGCGAAGAGATCACGCGCCTCCCGGCGCTCGCGCCGATCGAGCATCACCAGCCCCAGCTGCTGCAGCGTGGTCGCCGACGGGGACAGCTCCGCGGCTCGGGTCAGCGCCTCCGCCGCGGCGTCGAGCTCACGGCGCTTGAAACGGATCCAGCCGAGGGCCGCCAGCGGCAGATGCTCGAGCTCCGGCGGCGACAGCTCGACGGCACGCTGCGCGTGATCGAGAGCCTGGTCGAGGTCCTCGTCGCTGTCAGCCAGGTTGACCGCCAGCTCATAGCGCGCGATGGCCCGCGCGAAGTCGGAACCCGCCTCCTCGAGAAGCCGCCGGGCCAGGGCGTTGCCCTCGCGGTACTTGCCGTGGCCGCGCAGCGCCTCGATCAGGGCGGCGTAGGCGGTGGCCTTGACCAGCTCGCCGGGCTCGAGATCGAGCACCCGCCGCGCCACCGCCTCGACCTCCGTGCCGCGGTCGAGCTGGAGACAGAGCAGCGCATAGGACAGGAGCAGCTGCGGGTTCTCGGGTTCGAGCACCAGCGCCCGACGATAGGCCGAAACGGCCTGCTCGGGATCGTCCCGATCGAGGCTCTCGATCGCTTTCCGGTACCAGCGGTGGCCCTCCGCGGAGAGCTCCTCGAGCGGTTCTTCGAGGTGCGACGCCAGGTAGAGCACCAGGTCGCGGTAGCGCAAGCGCTTGGGGGTGAGGCGCTGGGCGCGCCCCAGCGCCATCCGCGCCTTGACGTACCAACCGCGGTCCAGATACGCCAGCCCGAGGAGCTGGAGGGCTTCCTCGAAGGCCGGCCGGATGCGCACCGCCTCGATCAAATGACGGATGGCGGCGCCGGGCCGCCCCAGGTCGTAGAGACAGCTGGCGAGGAGGAAGAGCGCCTGCGGCACGGGATCGATCTCGACGGCCCGTTCGAGGCACTCGACCGCGCGCTCGAGCTCGCGCCGCGTGGCATAGACGGCGCCGAGGCTGAACTGCGGCAGGAAGGCGTCCGGCTGGACCCGGGCGGCGCGCTCGAGAAGCGTCGACGCGCGGTCCGTGTCGCCTCGCTGGTAGTGGATCGCACCGGCGTAGACCAAGGCGTCGTACTGCTCCGGCCGCCGCTCGAGGACCCCCTCGAAAATCTCCAGCGCACGCTCCGAGTCGCCCTCGTCGAAGACGATCTCGCCGAGCAGCTGGGCGAGCTCGAAGTTGTCGGGGTCGAGGGAGAAGGCGGACTCGAGGGCGCGTTGCGCCTCGGCCGCCTGGTAGGCGCCAAGAGCCAGCTCGGCGGTCTCGAGGTAGTCCTCGAAGATCTTGGCTCGAGGTCCCTGGTAGAGCGCCAGGATGCGTTCCTTGACCACCAGGAAACGCTCACGGCGCTCGAGGGCCTTCAGGTGCTCGTCCATCCGGTTCTGCCAGCGGTCGCGCCATTGCTCGGGCTCGAGGACACCGCCCTTCTCGAGCAGCTCGCCGAGCGCCGTCAAGCCGGTGTTGTTGATCAGGACGTTGCGCTCCTGCTTGCGCACCGCCTCGAGCAGCTGGCGCAGGCTCTCGGCGCTCCGCTTGACCACCTCCTCGAGGATCGAGATGCGCTCCAGGAGGTGCTCGTCGAAGGAGAAGCCCTCGTCCTCGAGCTGCTCGAAGACCGAGTCCTCCTCGAACTGCGGCCCCGAGATCACCAGCAGCTTGTTGTGGCAGCGGCGGCAGTACTCCTGGTCCTCGCCGTTGATGGCGCCGCACACCTGGCAAATCACCCCCTCGGGCGCCGCCGGACGAGCGTCGTGGGCGCGGGATCGGGTGGAACGATGTCGGTCGGTCTGTTTCATGGCCGGGTGCCGAGGCGGCGAAGCGGGGTGGGCGGACGCGGAGGCGCTCCGACCCGGAGCCTAAGAGATCCCCCGGAGCGGGTCAAGGCGACCCGTCGGCGGACCCGGCCTCGACGAACCAGGGCTCGCGACGACCGAGCTTGGTGGTCAACGAGGCACCGAGGGCCACCAGCGTCGCCACCGTCCACACCCACAAGCCGAGCTGGGGTACCAGCTTGAGGACGCCGAGCAAGGCGAGTCCCAGGCACGCCGCGTGGAGCGGCAGGAGACGCCGGCCCAGTCGCCGCGCCAGGGCGTCTCCGAGGGCGAAGAACAACGCCACCATGCCCCACAACTTGAGGAGCAGCAGGATCAGCACCACCAGTGCCAGGAGGGGAAAACCCACCAGCGGACCGGCGAAGGCGGCGAGGAAGAGCGCCGTCAAGGTCAGGCTGGCCAGCCCCGTGAGCCCGACCCAGAAATCGCGCAGGGGCTCGACGCGGATGCTCTCGGCGGTGGCCAGGACCTCGGGGGCGCTGGTGGCGAAGGCGATCAGGGTGAGCAGCAACCACGCGACGAGCAGCGCCACCTTGGCGGTGAGAACCACCGGCGCGAGCGGCGGAAGACCCAACGACGGGCCTTCGATGAGGGTGAGGAATGCGCTGGAAACCGCCGGGTAGGACACCGAGCGCCCGCCGAGGGTCGAACCGGGCGCCATGTCGACCTCGCCCCCGAGCGCGAAGACGTCGCCGGTGACGTGGGAGTCCGGCGCCAGGAAAACCCCGCCGCCGAGGGCGATGACGTCGCCGCCGACGCCGCCCGCGACCCGCACCGAGCCGCCCACCGCAACGACGTCGGTCTCGGCGTCACCGTCGATGACGACGTCGCGGCCGAGACCGACGACCTGGCTCCGGGCCACCGCCCCTTCGTGGAGCTCCAAGGCCGGTCGTCCGGGATCCGACGCCGGCGCCGCGGCACCGAAGAGACCGGCGGTGCACAGCGCGGCACAGAGGAGCCCCTTCATGGGCGCCAATCTACCGCGAGGCGACGCTCGCCGAAAAGCGCGACGCCGGCCCGGCACAGCCTCGGAGGAGCGAGGACGTGGCTCGGGCCGGCGTCAACGTACCGGGACGGCGCCGCGGGACCGGCGGGCCGTGGGTGGGCTCAGCGACCGCGGCGTGCGCCCGAGACCCGCGCAGCCGCCGGACGTGCCCGCCGGCGCAGCCCCAGGTAGAGCAGGAGGTTGAGCCCGGCGATGACCAGCACGACCCCGGCCAGCGCGGTCGGCGAGCCCGCGAGGACCTGTTCGAAGGCGAGGCGCAGCCCCTTCCAGCTGTAGCCGAGAAGACCCGTACCGGCGAGGATGCCGGCGCGTACCAGTCCGAAGACCGAGGCGATGGCCCCGAGGACCCCGCTACCGGTCTCGACGGTGGCACCACCGGTCAGGCGTCCGAGCACCGCCAGCGCCGCCACGAGCACCGCCAGGAAGGCCACGGGCCAGCGCCAGGCACCGGTCCTCCGAGGCTCCCACGCGGCGGAGGGAAGATCGGACATGACCCGGTCCCGGAAGTCCTCGGACACGGGGATCCGGCTCAGTGCCAGCTGCTGGTTGAGGGCTTGCAGGGCCCGCCGCTCCAGCCGGAGCTCGGCGGAATCCTCGAGCTCGCGGGTCAGCTCTCGCTGCTCGCGCTCGGACAGATCCCCGTCCAGCTCGCGCTGCAGCCAATCCTCGACGATGGCTCGTTCCACGGTCGCCATGGGACAGTCCCTCTTCGGTCGGTCAGACTCGATCGTTCAGAGTCAATCGGTCAGATAGTCGGACAGCTTCTGCTTGAGCATCTGCCGCCCGCGGAAAAGCTTGTTCTTCACGGTGCCCAAGGGCATCTCCTTGAGGCTCGCGATGTCGTCGTAGGACAGCTCTCCGTAGTGCCTCATCAGGATCAGCTCGCGATACTCCCAGGGCAGCTCCTCGATGGCGCCTTCGATGGCACCGCCGCGTTCCGTATTGCGCAGGTCACCGTACGGCCCCCGGTCGGGGCTCGGCAGCTCCCATTCCTGCGGCTCTCCGGTCTCGCCGTCCAACCGATTGATCGACACCACCTTCAGCCGGCGCTTGCGCAGGAAGTCGATGGCAGCGTTCTGGGCGACCCGGAAGAGCCAGGTGGAAAACCGGTACCGAGGGTCGAAACTGTCCAGGGCCAGGTACACCTTGAAGAATACCTCCTGCGCCAGGTCATGGGCCTCCTCGGTGTTGTGCACGATCCGAAAGAGGTAGTTGACCAGCCTCCCCTGGTACCGTCTGACCAGCTCCCCAAAGTCGTCTTGTCGGCCGGCGAGGACCGCGGCCACCAACTGTTCGTCGTTCAACCGCCCAGCTCCTCGTGCCATCGGTTGGTACGGAGGCCCCGGAGCAAGGTTGCACGGGGAAGCCGGGGCGGAAACGTCACGGCACGAACCGTACGGCCTCGATGCGATCCCCGGGCTCGAGGCGATCGAGCACACCGTCGTCGCCGACCAGGTGAGCGAAGCGCGTGTAGACGCCGTCGAGCTGCGGCTGGCGCGACAGGGCGATGAAGAACTGGCTACCGGCGGTGTCCGGGCCGGTGAGCGCCATGCCCACGGCGCCGCGGTCGAAAGCTCGAGGTGTCCTCTCGTCCCGCAGGCGATAGCCGGGGCCGCCCCAGCCGTCGCCGCGCGGGTCGC
>JAGQSE010000418.1:10473-13459 GCA_020439725.1 Acidobacteriota bacterium | reverse complement strand
CGTGCACGCGGGCACCACCATGGAACCCGACGTCAACCGCGTGCTCTCGGAAGAGGTCTTCCCCGGGGTGCCGCTGGTCGGCATGTACGGCACCTCGACCACCGGCATCAGCTATCAGAAGAAGCTCGAGGTCGAGGATGACTACCGGGTGGTCTACGTGCCGAGCTCGCCGATGATCGTCCTCGACCCGGTCGACGACGCGGGCCGGCCCGTGGCCTATGGCGAGGAGGGCCGGGTGGCGACCTATCGCCTGACCGAGGACTCGCTGATCCCGGGGTTCTGGGAGCGCGACCGGGCGAGGCGCGTCCGGCCCTACGGTGCCTGGGCCGAGCTCTACCCTTGGGATTGGATCGGTGATCCCTACAGCCCCGAGTTCACCGTCGAGGGCAAGGTCGAGGGGGTGTACTGATGGGCTTCCTCCTCGGAGGTCTTGGCGCAGGGGGCGGATTCGCGGCGGCCGGGGAGCTCCTGGCCGAGCCCCGCGAGGGCCGCCAGGACCTGGCAGCCGGGGAGTGGAGGCTGGCCGCCGGTGGCGAGCACGCCCGAGGCTTCTGCGGCGTCCTCGAACGCCGGCCGGGTGGTGCGGTGGCCATCTACGGCGATCGCCTCGGGCCCGACGGGGCGCTGTCGGTGGCCCTCGACGCGGACCAGCTGATCGCCTGGTGCAGCCGTGGCTTCGCGCGCTTCGCCGGCGCGCTGTGCACCGCTGACCGCCTCGTCCTGTGGACCGACGAGGACGCCACCTGCCCGCTGTTCTACAGCTTCGACGCCGCGGGTGATCCGGTCTTCGCCTCCGAGGCCAAGGCGCTTCTCCTGCTCCGCGGCGGTGGCCTCGCCGCCTTCGCCGACGAGCTCGCGGGTGGTGACGGCGAGCGGCCTCTGCCACCCATCGGGGGCTCGAGCTTCGCTCGTATCGCCGCCGTGCCGCCGGCCAGCCGGGTGAGCTTTCGGCGCACCGGCGCCGGCTGGCGCATCGACGGGGTCGAGCGTTACCTGCCACCGGTCCCGGAGCCCACCGTGATCGACGCGGATACCGCCACCGACGCGGTGGCGGCGGGGCTCGAGGAGGCCGTGGCGCGGCTCGTCGCCGGGCTCGACGAGGTCCACGTGACCCTGAGCGGCGGGGTCGACTCGTCGGCGGTCGCCGCTCTGGCCCGGCCGCGGGTCGATCGGATGCTCTCCTACACCGTCGGCACGCGGTTTGGCGACGAGTTCGAGCAGGCGGAGGAGGTCGCGCGCTGGCTCGGGACCGAGCACCGGACGCTGATGATGACCTCGCAGGACCTTGAAGACCTGCTCCCGGATCTCCTCTGGCAGCTCGAGACCTGGGACCCCCTCACCTTGCAGATCGCCGCTCCCGTGGCCTTCCTCTATCGCCGGCTGGCGGTTTCCGGGGTCTTCCTGACCGGCTACGGCGCCGACCTGATCTTCGCCGGGGCGGTCGACACGCGGCTCGGCGAGACCGAGCTAGAACGCCTGATCCGGCACCAGGTCGAGCTGACGGTGCCCACCAACGAGATGGCACCGGCCTTCGCCCGTCGCGCCGGGGCGGTGGTGCGCTACCCCTACTGGCTACCCGAGGTCAAGCGGACCGGTCTCGGCATCCGCGCCCGGCTCAAGGTCGCCGACGGTGAGGTCAAGGTGGTGCTGCGCAAGGCGGTGGAGCGCTTTCTGCCCCGCCACGTCGCCTGGCGGACCAAGCAGGGGATCCACCAGGGCTCGTCGATGGGCGAGATGTTTCGCGAGGTCCTGGGTACGGGGGACGGCGCCGAGCAGGCGAGGTGGTTGCGCAGGCTCTTCGCCGAGACCGTCACCGAGCGCCTGTCGCGGTCCGGCGCGGCCGACGACGTCGTGGTGGAGGCTCATTATTCGGAGGATGCGCGATGAACGTCCTGTTGATCTGGCCGCGCAACCCGCACTCGGTCCTGAGCGACGAGCTGAGCTGCTCGGAGCCGCTTCCCCTCGAGTACCTGGCGGGGGCGCTGCGCGGGGACCATGACGTACGGATCCACGACCTGCGGCTCGACCCGCCCCTCGAGACCCTGGCGTCGGGGCCGGCGCCGGACCTGGTGGGTCTCGCGATCCCGTACACCACGATCGTCCGGAGCGTGCACCACATCGCCCACGAGGTGCGCCGCCTGTGGCCCGAGGTGCCCATCGTCGTCGGCGGTCACCACCCGACGATGAGCGGCGAGTGGCTCGACGGTCTGCCGGCGGACTACATCGTCCTCGGCGAGGGCGGTCACGCCCTCAAGGCGCTGGCCGAGCAGCTCGAGCGTCACGGCCGGCTGGTCGACCAGATCCCCGGGGTCGGGCCCTTCGATCGCCGGCACCTGGTCGCCCATCACCCGGACCGCACCACCCTCGACGACCTGCCCTTCCCGGACCGCTCGCCGGTGGCGCGGCACCGCGACCGCTACTTCCACTCGATCTACCGGCCGGTGGTCTTGATGCGCTTCTCGGCGGGTTGCCCCTACAAGTGCAACTTCTGCTCGCTGTGGCGGGTGACGGATCGGCGCTACCTGACCAAGGACGTGCCGAGAGTGCTGGCGGAGCTCGAGCAGATCGACGGCGACTCCATTTACGTGGTCGACGACGAGGCCTTCATCCAGCCGCGGCGGATGCTCCAGCTGGCCGACGCCATCGAGGCTTCGGGGATCCGCAAGCGCTACCACATGTACGTGCGCGCCGACACCGCGCTGCGGCATCCCGAGGTGATCGGCCGCTGGGCGGAGATCGGTCTCGACTCGGTGCTGGTGGGGGCCGAGTCCATGAGCGACGCGGAGCTCGACGAGTACGACAAGGGCTCCCACGCGTCGGAGACCCGCGGCGCCGTGGCGCTCTTCCACAGCCTGGGCGTCAAGGTCCGGACCAATTTCATCATCAAGCCCACCTATGTCGACGACGACTTCGATCGCGTGGCGCGCACCGTCGCGGAGCTGGGGATCGACATGCCCAGCTTCTCGGTGCTGACACCGCTGCCGGG
>JAGQSE010000418.1:0-10429 GCA_020439725.1 Acidobacteriota bacterium | reverse complement strand
CTCTTCGACTGCTACCACAGCCTGTTGCCGACGGCGATGCCCGAGCGCAGCTTCTACCGCTCCTTCGCCGACCTCCTCGAGCGCACCGCCTCGCGCCAGGCGCCGGGGATCAACCGCGACGACGACCCGTCCGTCTTCTACTTTTCGAGCAACGGCGCCTTCGGTCGGATGCTCGACGCGGTGCGCCAGGGGCACCTCTTGAGTCAGGAGTCGTGGCAGGCGCCCGTCGTACCGCCGGCCGGCTTGGCCGGTGGCGTCGCCGGAGGAATGCGATGAACGAGCCCACGATCGGAGAGCGCCGGGACACCCGAGCCGCTGCCACCAGCCCGAGGGACGGCTTCGAGATCCACGAGGAGCGCGGCGTCCACGTGCTGGTGATCAACCGGCCGCGGCGGCGAAACGCCTTGACCCGAGAGGTCCGCCTCGACCTCGCCGACTGGCTGCGCCGGGCCGGGGACGGCCCCGACGCCCGGCCGCTGGTGATCGCCAGCCGCGAGTCCGCCTTCAGCGCCGGCCAGGACCTGTCCGAGGCCAAAGACTTCGAGCCCGAGTACATCACCGCCTGGATCGAGGAGCACATGTCGCTCTATCGGGCGATCCTGTCCTACCCGCGACCGGTGCTGGCGGCGGTGGACGGCTGCTGCGTCGGCGCGGGGCTCCAGATGGCGCTGCTCTGCGACCTGCGGATCGGCAGCCCCGAGTCCTTCTTCGCCATGCCCGAGCTCGAGGACGCGATCCCGTGCATCCTCGGCGTCTGGGCGCTGTGGGACGTGATCGGACGCGGCCGGACCACCGAAATGGTGCTCACCAACCGCCGCGTCTACGCCGACGAGGCGTTGCAGTGGGGGCTGCTCAACCAGATCCAGCCGGCGGGCAAGCTCCTCGAACGCACCGTCGACCTGGCCCTCGACATGGCCGCCAAACCGGCGCTGGCCTTCCGTCTGACCAAGGACCGGCTGCGCCTGCTGGCGCTCCAGGAGGAGGAGGCTCTGGCGGTGCACGCGAGCTATGCCCACACCGCCGCCTTCGCCAGCGGGCAGCCGCGACAGAAGATGCAGGAGTTCCTCGACCAGGGACGGCCGGTCGTCAAGGCGAGCCGCGAAGCGATGCCGGGGGACCGCTGAGGCGATGGACGCGACGGGGCAGCGTCGGCCGGCGGCGGGGAGGACGCAGCGGTGAAGAACGTCTACACCGTGGTCCTCAACGCCGTCCCCTTCCTGCCCTATGTCCACGGCCTGCTCCAGGCCTACGCCGAGGAGGATCCGGTGGTCGCCGCCGAGTATCGTTTCGGCGAGTCCTTCTTCCTCATCGAGCCGCCCGCCGACATCGTCCGCCGGATGCACCAGCCGGCGGTCCTCGGTCTATCCTGCTACGTCTGGAACTTCCGCAAGCAGATGAAGGTCGCGCGGCTCGCCAAGGAGCTTTACCCGGAGCTCCTGGTGGTCGCCGGCGGACCTCACGTTCCCGACCGGGTCGGTGACTTCCTCGACCAGCACCCATACCTCGACCTGCTGGTCCACGGCGAGGGAGAGATCACCTTCCGCAGCGTCCTGCGCGAGAACCTCGAGCCGTCCCCCGACTGGCGGCGGGTACCGGGGCTGAGCTTTCGGAGCGGCGGCGAGGTCGTGAGCACCGGTCCGGGGGAGAAGCTCCCCCGCGACATCCCCCTCAAGAGCCCCTACACGGAAGGGCTGATGGACGCCGCCATCGAGCTCTGCCGTGCGAAGGAGCTGCGCTTCTACGCCCCGTGGGAGACCAACCGCGGCTGTCCCTTCTCGTGCTCGTTCTGCGATTGGGGCTCGGCGACCATGAGCAAGGTGCGGCGCTTCGACGACGGCCGGATCTTCCAGGACGTCGAGTTCTTCGGTCGCGAGCGCGTCCCCAACGTCTTCATCTGCGACGCCAACTTCGGCATCCTGCCGCGCGACGTCGACATCGCCCGCCGGCTGGTGCGGGCTCACGAGTCCCACGGCTTCCCGCTCCAGGTGCGGGTCAACTTCGCCAAGAACTCGAACGACCGGGTGTTCGAGATCTCCCGCGGCTGGGCCGAGGCGGACATGCTGATGGGCACGACGTTGTCGATGCAGAGCACCAACCTCGACGTTCTCGAGGCCATCGACCGCAAGAACATCGGCATCGACCGCTACACCGAGCTCAAGGAGCGCTACGCCCGGGCGGGGATCCACACCTACACCGAGCTGATCCTCGGCCTGCCCCTCGAGACCGCCGACAGCTTCCGCCGCGGCATCGCCTCGCTGCTCGAGGCCGGCAACCACGAGGACCTCCGGGTCTACGAGTTCGACATCCTGCCCAACGCGCCCATCAACCGGCCCGAGACCCTCGAGGGCTACGGCATCCGGACCGTCGAGAAGAACATGTATCTCGAACGCCCGGGCACGCCCCGGGACGAGGTCGAGACGGTGCAGGTGGTGTTCGAGACCGGCGCCCTCGACCGCGAAGGCTGGGTCGACTGCTCGGTCTTCTGCCAGATGATCCAGTTCCTTCACAACGGCTGCTACACGCGCTATCTGTCGATGCACCTGCGGCGGGCCCATGACCTCGCGTACCACGACTTCTACACCGCTCTGCAGCGTTTCTTCCTGGCGCGACCGGACACCGCCCTGGGGACGGTCCTGGGTACTCTGCGCGACCTCTACCGCCGCTACCAGCTCGACCCGCAGATCCCGCAGATCAACCTGGTGGCGAGCCAGCCGCAGATGGTCGAGGCCATCGCCGCCTTTGGCCGGCGCCGTGGCTGGACCCCCGACGACTGGGGCTGGCTGAGCCTGGCGGCCCGCTTTGACGAGCTGTCGGCGGAGCTGGCGGTCTTCACCCGCGAGCTCGCCGCCGGGCGCGTGGCGGGGGTCGCGGGTTTCGAGCCCGGCGCGGAGCTGCCCGAGGTGCTGCGGTTCCAGCGCGAGGTCATGCTGCGCCCGGAGTACGACCCGGATCTCGGCAAGCGGTGCGACTACGACTACGACTTCCCGGCGTATTTCGCCGGCGAGGGTCCCCTGGCCCGGCGGCCGGTGCGCGTCGAGTACCGCGACCGCCGCATGGGCGTCAACCGCCAGTACGAGCTTCGGCCCGGGGACTGGAAGGTGTTCGCCAAGGCGGCCATCGGCGAGAGCTACCCCTTCGTCCGCATCCGTCACTACCAGCACCAGCTCGACGAGGCGCGGATCGAGCGCGAGCGCCCGGTGACGGCGGCCGCCGGTTGACCCGCCGAGACGCCTTTGGGACCCGACGTCGAGCACAGCAGGAGGATCACGATGGTGAGTTGGAACACGGCCGAGTTGGCAGAGACCTTCCGCCGGGACGGCGTCATCGAGTTGGGCCAGATCCTCGAGCCCGACGACGTCGAGGAGCTGCGCCAGAGGATGGACCGGCTGATGTACCAGGCCCCGGGGGAAGTCTCGCCCAAGGTCCGCGATCTCTCGGAGGCGCGGGGCAAGCCGCTCACCTACTCGGTGATGCAGCTGGTCGACCTGTGGTCCATGGACGAGGCTTTCGACCGGCTGGCCCGCCGCGACGACATCCTCGACCTGATGGAGGTGTTGCTCGGACCCGACCTCCAGCTCTTCCGTGACCAGTCCTTCTTCAAGCCGGCGGGGCACGGCGGCGAGATCTTTCTGCACCAGGACAACCGCTACTGGCATCTCGACCCGCCCCACGCGGTCACCCTGTGGATCGCCCTCGACGACGCCACCATCGCCAACGGGTGCGTCCACTTCTTGAAGGGCAGCCACACCGTCGGGCGGGTGGAGCACCACCGGGCGATGGGCGGCGAGTCGATCCTGCTCGAGGCGGAGGCCGACAAGGCGGCGACGGTGCCCATCGAGGTGCCCGTCGGACACGCCACCGTGCATCACTGCCACCTGGTCCACTGGTCGCCGCCCAACCACACCGACCGGCCGCGCCGCGGGCACACCATCCAGTACATGGCCGCCGGGCTCAGCAAGGACGGTGCGCCGTGCACCTCCTATCCGCTGCTGCGGGGTCGGCTCCGCGACACGGCGGCGATCGCATGACGGTGTCGTCCAGCGAGCGCGAGTATCGGATGGTCGCCCTCGAGATCGCGGGCGGCGCGGCCTGGTTGACCCTCGACCGGCCCGAGCGGCTCAACGCCATGACCCTCGAGGGGCTGGGTGAGATCCGTGGCATCTGCGAGCGCGTGCGGCGTGACCCGGCGGTGCACGCGCTGGTGATCACCGGTGCCGGGGACGACGCCTTCTGCATCGGCAGCGATCTCAACCTCCTCGACGAGGCCTACTCGACCCGCGACTTCCGCTACTTCCGCGACTATCTCGAGACCATCAACGACGTCTTTTTCGCCCTCGAGGACCTGCCCGTGCCGACCATCGCCATGGTCCAGGGGCGGGCGCGCGCCGGCGGCTTCGAGCTGATCTGCGCCTGCGACTTCGTATTCATCGCCGAGGAAGCAACCATCGGCGACGTCCACACGCCGTTCGGCCACATGCCCGGGGCCGGCGCCACGCAGCGCCTGGCGCGCAAGATCGGCTACCAGCGTGCCATGGAAATCATCATGACCGGTCGCTGGTTGGCGGGGAGCGAGGTGGCCCGGGTGGGCCTGGCTCTCGAAGCGGTGCCCCGGGCCGAGCTGCGCAGGACCGTCGAGTCCTTCGTCGGGGACCTGGCCGGCAAGACCCGCGACAGCTTGATGCACGTCAAGCGGGCGATGCTCCGGGGCTGGGACCTGCCGCTCCGCGACGCGGTGCGGCTCGAGATCCAGAGCTATGTCGAGTACCTCGCCACCTGTCTCGAGCCGGTCGAGATCTATCAACGCAACCAGGCCGAGCGGCGGGCGCGCAAGGCGGAGCGGGAGAGGGCGCAGGCGGGCGGGGCGGCGAGTGAGGGCTGACCGGGCCCGGCGGCGGGCGGGCCTATCGTGAAGCTGCCCAAGGAGCTCCATTGGCTCTACCGGCAGGTGCGGCCCTTTCTCGGGCTCCACTGGCTGCGGATCACCTGTCTTGTCTCGACCGGTGTGCTTCAGCTGCTCGATCCGCTGGTCCTCAAGTGGCTCATCGACGACGTTCTCGCCTGGCGCCGGTGGTCGATGCTGCCGGTAGCCGCGGCGGCCTTCTTCCTGGTCTACCTCTTCCGCTTCACCCTCTTCGGACTCGGCGCGCTGGTCAACTACTACGCCGGCCAGCGCACCGCCTTCAACATCCGCGTCAAGCTGCTGCGCCACCTCCAGCGGCTGTCCGCCAAGCATTTCGACAACCGCTCGGTGGGGGACACGCTGCATCGCATCCAGCAGGACGTCGACCAGATCGAGCAGCTCGCCGGCGAGCTCGTCGGCTCGATCATCTGGTTCGTGGTGGTGACCTCGCTGACGCTGGTGGTGATGTTCTATCTCAGCTGGCAGCTGACCTTGCTCAGCCTGCCGCTGATTCCGGTCCTGCTGCTCATCCGCCGCTATGGCTACCCCCGGCTCAAGAGCGCTTCCGACGAGGTCCAGCGGGCCAGCGGCCGGACCAGCGGCTTTCTCCACGAGCACCTGTCGGGGCTGGTGCAGATCCACCTCCTGGGCGCCGAGCTGCGCGAGCTTCGCCGCTTCACGTCGGTGGTCCGCGAGCTGATCCGCCTCCAGGTCTCGCGGCGCAGCGTCGAGCTCATCGTCGGGCTGTTGTCGATGATGGTCAGCGTCACGGCCATCGCCCTGGCCCTCGGGCTGGGCGGCTACCAGGTGCTCCGCGGCACCCTGACGGTGGGCGGGCTGGTCGCTTTCTACACCTATCTCAACCGGATCTTCGACCCGATCCGCGACATGGTCGACATGTACTCGCGGCTGCAACGCGCCAACGCCAGCATCCGGCGGGTGATGGGGTTGCTCGAAGAGACCCCGGAGGTGGTCGAGCGGCCGGGTGCGCGGCGGCTGCCGGCGACGACACGGGGCCGGGTGGTGGTCCGCGACCTGCACTTCGGCTACAAGGAGGAGCGCGAGGTCCTCGCCGGGGTGTCGTTGGCCCTCGAGCCCGGCGAGAAGGTCGCCCTCGTCGGGTCGAGCGGCAGCGGCAAGACGACCCTGGCGAAGCTTCTGGTGCGGCTCTACGACCCGGCCTCGGGAGAGGTCTCGATCGACGGCGAGCGCCTGGTCGACCTCGAGCTCCACAGCCTGCGTGCCGCCGTCGCCCTGGTGCCCCAGGACCCGGTGCTGTTCGACGTCACGCTGCGCGAGAACCTGCTCTACGGCCACCCCAAGGCCAGCGAGGAGGAGATCCGCCGGGCCCTCGAGCTGGCGCAGCTCACCGACATGGTCGCCGGGCTCGAATCGGGGCTCGACGAGCCCCTGGGTCCGCGCGGCGGCAAGCTCTCGGGGGGCCAGCGGCAGCGGCTCGCCCTGGCCCGCGCGATCCTGGCCGAGCCCCGCGTGCTGATCCTCGACGAGGCCACCTCCGCCCTCGACGGGCCGACCGAGCGGGCGCTCCTCGAGGCCCTCGACGGCTTCGTCGCCGACCGCACGACGCTGCTCATCGCCCACCGCATCTCCGCGGTACGCTGGGCGGACCGCATCGTGGTGATGGCGGACGGCCAGGTGGTCGAGGTCGGCAGCCACGACGACCTCTACGCCGCCGGCGGCACCTACCGCCGTCTGTGCGACGAGCAGCTCAAGAACCCGGTGACCGAGGAGGAGCCCGCCGGCGTCGCCGGCCGGCGTTCCGCCTGAGGCGACGACGCGATGCGACAGATCCGCTGGGCAGCCCGCCTGATCCCGGTCACCGTCGGCATCCTGGTCGCCGCGGGGCTGACCCTGGCGTGGATCGGCCGGGTGGAGAAGGTGGTCGAGGTCCCCGGCGAGGTACGGGTGCGTGGCTTCGAGGTCGTGCGGGCGCCGGGCGAAGGCCGGGTCGAGCGGGTCGTCGCGATTCCGGGGGAGACGGTCCACGCCGGCGAGCTGCTGGTGGTGCTTGAAGATCGGGAGCTCGACCTCGACCTCGAGGCGGCGCGCACCGAGCTGGCCAGGACCCGGGTGTCCCTCGAGGAGGCGCGGCACCGCCGCCGGCTGCTGGTCGACGAGAGCCAGCCCCGGGAGGTGGCGGCGCAGGAATCGGAGATCCGGCGGCAGCGGCTCCAGAGCCGGCGCCTCGGGGCGCGCTCGGAGGAGCTCGACCTGGCGCTCAAGAGCGCGCGGACCAACCTCGGACGCGCCGAGGACCTGTTCGCGGCGGGGCTGATCAGCAGCGCCGAGCTCGACGACGCCCGCAACCTGGTCGAGGCCGCGGGGCTGCGGCTGCGCCAGGCGGGGATCGAGGCCGACGAGGGCGCGGTGGCGTTGCGCGCCGCCGAGCAACGGCTGGCCCTCCTCGAGAGCGAGCACCGGCGGGCCTTGGTCGAGCTCGACGGGGAGCTCGAAGGGCTCGAACGCACCGAGGCCGAGCTGGTCGCCCGCACGGAGCAGCTGGCGGCCCGCTCGGCGGCCCTCGAGATCCATGCCGGCAGCGACGGCGTGCTCGCGGGGCCCGAGCCCAACGAGCTCCTGCGGCGGCAGCTGGCCGCCGGTGACGAGATCTTCACCATCCTCGACGACACCGCCGTCCGCTTCGTCGCCTACGTGCCCGAGGAGGCGGTGGTCAAGATCCGCGCCGGCCAGGCGGTCAAGATCGAGATCAGCGGGCTGCCCAAGCGGCGCTTCGACGCCTTCGACGGCACCGTCGACGAGGTCGAGCTGCGGCCCCACGGTGAGACCACGGACGGTCTTCCCGCCTACGCCGTCGGGATCCGCATCGAGCGGCCCTGGGTGACCTGGGACGAGGACGCCTTCTACCTGCGCGACGGTATGCGCGGCGTCGCCAAGATCCGCTACCGGGGGAGCGTCAGCCTGTTGCGATCGTTGTTCGACGACCTGGTGGGCAATCCCTCCTGAGGCGGCTGGAGACGGTCGTGGGCAAGGAGCCGAGGGAGCACCGGGACCCCGCGCCGTCGAGCCCGGAGTCGCCGCCGCGCGGCTTCGAGCTTCGCTGGCTGCCGGCTCCATGGCACGGGTTGCCGATCCGTCCGCCGATCTCCGGCGACGGCTCCGCGGCGGGTTGCTCGGGGTATGACCTGGCCGTCGGCACCTTCGTGGCGCACGAAGAGGAGCCATGAACACCTCGGCGTCCCGGGTCGAGCCGGCGGACCTCGCCGAGCGCGTGTGGCGAGAACACCGGGACGCGGTCCTCGCGGGTGCGCGGTCCGCGGCGGACCGGGGTGGCGTGCTGGTCCTGGCGGACCCGACCGGTACCGTGGCCCGCCGGCTGGTGAGCGGCCTGGCCAAGGAGCTGGGGGACGCCACGGGCCGCCCCCCCGCGGCCTGGGTGGAGCCCCGCGACCCGCGACCGTGGCAGCCCCTCGCGGGGCTGGTGGAGGGGTTGATCCGCTCCTGGAGCGGCGATGGCGAGGACCGGCGCCGGGCGCTCGCTCGATACGCTCCGGTGGTCTCGAGCCTCAAGGATCTCGAGGAGACCGGAGGTGGCGAGGAGGCTCGGCGGCCGGCCTTCCACGCCGGTGTCGTCGACTACCTGCTCGGCCGTAGCGCCACCGGGCTGCGGGACTTCTTTCGCGGCCGCGACGTCAGCGCCTGGGTGGGGGAGGACCTGCTGCGCCTGCTGTCGCTCCTGGTCCGCGAGCTTCGTCCACCTCTCCTCTGGTTGGGTGGGCTCGAGGCGGCCTCCGACACGGTCTGTCGGACCCTCGAATGGTTGCCGGCGCTGCCCGCTCGCGGCTCGTCGCTGCTCGTGCTCTCGCTCCGGGGCTCGGTCCTGGAGCTGCCGGCCCCCCTGGCACGGGCGGTGGAGACCGCGCGCTGGCCGGTCGTCGAGCTCGCCACGAGCTCTCACTCGGCTCCCGACGACGCGGGGCCGGGTACGCCGGATCCACCGCCTCCGACCTTCGACGAGGCGATGGCGGCGATGGCCCGCGCGTGGCACGTCTCCGATTACGGGGCCGCCCTCGAGCACGGGCGTAGGGCGATGGTGGATCCCGAAGCGGTGGAGCGGGTGCAACCGGAGCTGGTGCTGGCGCTGCTCTGCGCCGAGGCGGGGCGGGCGGAGGAGGCGGACGGACATTTCTCGCGGCTCCTCGCCCGCGCGAGCCGCGAGACCTCGCAGGTCCTGATCCGACGCCTACAGGGATACGCCCAGATCTTCGGTCTCGAAGACTTCGAGCGCGGCCTCGAGACCTTCGAGATGCCGCGCGCCTGGGCCGAACGGGAGGGCCGGGCCCGCGAGCTCGCGTTCCTCGACAACACCAGCGCCTGGGCTCTCTTGCGGCTCGGGCGTTTCGACGAGGCCTACGAGGTCGAGAGCCGCGCGCTGGCCAGCGTCCTGACCTTCGACCCACCGGACACCTATCTCGAGACGCTGATCCACCTGAACCTCGGCCGTCTGCTCCGGACCCGCGATCCGCTGGCGGCGAGCCGGCACGTCGCCGCGGCGATGGCGGCGAACGAGGGGGACATGGGGCCCGACCTGCTGCTCATCTTCCTCGTCTTGGCGGCGGAGACCGCGGGCGCACGGGGGGACGAAGCGGCCCGGCGCTCGTGGTGGACGATGGCGCGCGACGTCGCCCGGGACTTCGAGCTGGCGGAGGTGTCGAGCCGTCTCGAACCGGTGCTCCGGCCCTGGCTGGCCGAGGTCAGCGAGCGCTTCGGGGACGCGCCGTTGCCGGGAGATCGGACCCGACGCGCCCTCGAGCTCGGTGCGGCCGCGGCCGGAGTCGGGGTGAGCCTCGAGGCGAGGGCGATCGATAACGAGACACCGACGGGGCTCAGCGAGGCCGTCGCCGAGCGTAGGGAAGTCCTCGAGCTCGAAGCTCTCGACACCCCGATGGCCTTCGTGGCCTCGCGTCTGCGGGCCGGTGAGCCGGTGATCCTGTTGAGCCGCCTCGAGTCCGCGCCGGAGGTGGTCCTGGGGCGGGTACTGTGGGATCCCGCGTCGGCCGGCGCCTGGCGGAGCGTCCGCCGTGAGCTTCGCCGCAGCCGGTCGGCGGGCTGGATGGTGACGCTGGCCGACGCGGCGGCAGGCCTCGTGGTCCAGGAGGCGGCGCCCATCGGGGAGGTCGTCCGGGCGGACCTGGCGCCCGAGGCGCGGAGCTCGTTTCCCGGGCTGCTGCCCTTCGACCTGCGGACCCTACGCCTCGGACCCCGCCCCGCCGGCCCCGCCGACGCCGAGCTTTATCAGGTCCTGGCCCGGTACGCCGAGGGGGGCGCCGGGCTGCTTAGCGTCGGTGTTTTCCGCGTCGCCGGTTGCTCGCCGCCGCGGTCCATGGCGGCCGCCCTCGACCTCTTCCTGGCGTCGGGCTTCGAGACGCTGGTGGCCGGGGGCTGGCGGGTGCGCAAACGCCGCGGAGCCGAGGCCGACGCCAACCTGTTGCGCTTGCGGCCGAAGCTGGCGGGGGCCTGCCGGGTCCACCTGGACGACGAGCCGCCGGC
>JAGQSE010000417.1:2699-3523 GCA_020439725.1 Acidobacteriota bacterium | reverse complement strand
TCCAGTACTCGCTGGCCGTCGACCGCAACAACGAGCACGTGGCACACCTCTACCGGCCGCTTCATCCGGCCATCTTGCGCATGCTACGCTCCGTGATCGGCAGCGCCAAAAACGCCGGCATCGAGGTCAGCCTGTGCGGCGAGATGGCAGCGGATCCCAAGATGGCCCCGCTCCTCGTCGGGCTCGGTCTGCGCCGCATGTCGGTGAGCCCGCGCCTGGTGCCGGTGATCAAGTCGAGTATCCGAGCCTGCTCCGCGGCGGACCTCGCCGAGCTGGCGACGCGCTGTCTCGAGCTCGACACGGCCGAGGCGGTGGAGCGCATGCTCGAAGAGTTTCTCGGTGCTCCGGCGGTCGGGGTGGCGAGCCCAGCACATGGCGGGACCGACGACGTCTCGACGGCCCGGCAGAGAGGACACGAGGCATGAAGACACCGATCCGGCGAATCGACAAGCCCTGGGGGTACGAGCTCATCTTTGCCCATACCGATCGCTACGTCGGCAAGATCCTCCATGTCGATCCCGGCCACGCCCTCTCGCTCCAGTACCACGAGAAAAAGGACGAGACCCTCTTCCTCCAATCCGGCGAGGTCGACCTGATGGTGGGCACCGGTGACGAGATGACCACCTATCGGATGACCGCGGGAGAGTCCTTCCGCATCGAGCCCTTCATGCGTCACCGCATGGTCGCCGGGGCCGCCGGCTGCGACATCATCGAGGTATCGACCCCGGAGCTCGACGACGTGGTGAGGCTCGAGGATCGCTATGGCCGCGTCTGATCGCGCCCGCTCCGTCGCCGGCTGCGGCGCCCTCGTCGCCCTGCTCGCC
>JAGQSE010000417.1:0-2630 GCA_020439725.1 Acidobacteriota bacterium | reverse complement strand
CGAGACAGGCGGCCCAAGATCCGAAGGGCACCGCGGCGCGCCCCGCGGTGGTCGAGATCGAGCCCGAAGCCGACGACGCCAAGCCCAAGTCACTGGTCGAGGCCGCCGAGGCGGAACGCCGGCGGCGAGAGCAGGGGAGCGGGCAGGAACGGCTGGCGGTGATCGACAACAAAAACCTCAAGACCCTCGCCAAGGGGGTCGAGCTCACCTATGCCGGCGAGGAGAACGAGCCGCCGGAGGTGGCCGAGCAGACCGACCGCGAGGAGAAGGAAGCCTACTGGCGCGATGCCCTGTATCAGGCCCGTCTCGATTGGCGCCAGGCCGTCGACGAAGCCGAGGAGCTCGAAGGCCAGGCGGCGAAGCTCCGCCAGCGTTTCTACTCGGAGGACGATCCCTACGTCCGCGACGGCCAGATCAAGCCCGAATGGGACCGCGTTCTCGACCGTATCGAGCAGAACAAGCAGGACGTCGCGCGCTACCGCGGCGAGGTCGATCGCTTGCTCGACGAGGGACGAGCGGCGGATGCCGAGCCAGGCTGGCTCGATGCGGGCCTCGAGCTCGAGCCCGATACCGCCGGCGAAGATGAGGTCCCTCCCGGCGAGCTGCCGGCGCACCAGGCCGTCGATCCGCCCACCGACGATGGGGAGGGCCCATGAGCCCCCTCGACGTGCTTCCCGGCAGCGGCAGCGCCCTTCCCGTTCCTCGAGCCTCGGACCTCCGGCGATACTACATCGAGACCTGGGGTTGCCAGATGAACGAGCTCGACAGCCAGCGGATGGCGGGACAGCTCATGGCCCAGGGCCTGCTGCCGACCCGCGAGCCGCGGGACGCCGACGTCATCCTTCTCAATTCCTGTAGCGTTCGCGAGAAGGCCGAAAACAAGGTCTACTCGCGCCTCGGCGAGTATCGCCGGTTCAAGGATGACAACCCGTCGTTGCTCGTCGGCCTGTGCGGCTGCGTCGCCCAGCAGGAGGGCGAACGCGCGCTGCAGCGGGTCCCGGATCTCGACTTCGTCCTCGGACCGGCACGGGTGGGGGAGCTGCGGTCGGTGCTCGAAGAGCGCCGTGCGGGCCGCCGCGTGGTGGCGACGGGCTTCCCGGACCAGCGCTCCTACGACTTCGACGCCATCGACCGTGACGGTCTCTACAAGGGGATGGTGACGGTGATCGAGGGATGCAACAAGCGGTGCACCTTCTGCATCGTGCCGAGCACCCGTGGTCCAGAGCGCTGCCGTCCCTTCGACGAGATCCTCGACGAGGTGCGCCACCTCCTCGACTTCGGGTTCCTCGAGATCGAGCTCCTAGGCCAGACCGTCAACCACTGGCGAGATCCCGCGCGCCACCTCGACTTCTCGCATCTCCTCGATGCGGTGGCTCGCCTCGAAGGTCTCGAGCGCCTGCGCTTCGTCACTTCGTACCCGCGGGACTTCACCCCGGCCATGGTCGAGCAGCTGGGCAAGCACGAGAACATCTGCCCCTACCTCCACTTGCCGGTGCAGTCGGGATCAGACCGCGTGCTTCGCCGCATGGGACGGGGCTACGAGGTCGCCGCGTACCGCCAGCTCCTCGCGGACATTCGCGTCGCCGGTCCCGACATCAACCTGTCCACCGACCTCATCGTCGGCTTCCCGGGAGAGAGCGACGAGGACTTCGAGGAGACCGTCGAGCTGGTCCGCGAAGTGCGGTACGGCTCGATCTTCGCCTTCAAGTACTCGCCACGGCCCGGCACGCCGGGAGCTGACTTGCCGGATCATGTTCCCGATGCGGTCATGTCGGAACGGCTGGCCGCCTTGCAGGCGCTTGTCACCCGCCAGCAGCAGGATTTCGCCGCGGCGCTGATCGGCAGCGAGATGGACATCCTGCTGGAAAAGCCGGGACGCGTCCCCGGCCAGATCACAGGGCGTTCTCCGTGGTTGCAGCCGGTGATTCTTGATGAAATGGCCGGGGAAATCGGTGACATTGTGAAGGTGCGAATCACGAAGGCGGGCACGAACAGCCTTCATGGTGAATGGTTGAAACACGCGCCCGCCTGACCCGAGGAGATGGCATTGACCGCTGCCAGCGAGCTGAAGCAGATCCCCGCAGGCGCCTCCGACATGGCGCATATCGTTCTGACCTTCGACAACAACCGGCTGGCCTCCGCCCTGTTCGGACAATTCGACGAGAATGTCGCGCTGGTGGAACAGAAGCTGAAGGTGGATATCCGCTCCAAGGGCAACAAGCTGTCGATCAAGGGGGAGCCTGCCGCCGCAGAACAGGCGCGGCGCACCTTCGATTTCCTCTATGACCTGTTGCAGAAGGGCGCAGAGATCGCCGCATCCGACGTCGAAGGCGCGATCCGCATGGCGATTGCCGCCGACGACCAGCTCCAGCTTCCCACCATGGAAACGCGCGGCAAGATGGCGGCAGCCCAGATTGCCACGCGCAAGCGCACCATCTTTGCCCGAACGCCCAACCAGGACGCCTACATGCGGGCGCTGGACCGCTCCGAACTGGTGTTCGGCATCGGCCCGGCCGGCACGGGCAAGACCTATCTCGCCGTCGCCCATGCCGCCATGCTGCTGGAGCGGGGCCAGGTGGAGCGCATCATCCTGTCGCGCCCGGCTGTCGAGGCCGGAGAGCGGCTCGGCT
>JAGQSE010000416.1 GCA_020439725.1 Acidobacteriota bacterium | reverse complement strand
ACCGTGCTCTTGGTGACGATCACCTTGTAGCCGTTCAGGTGCTCGCCGATGGACTTGGCCACCTGGTGCACCGCGGTCAGGTCGGCGGCGCCGTCGGGTCGCGAGGGCGTGCCGACGGCGATGAAGATCGCCTGGGCCTCCTCGATGGCGGGGCCCAGCTCGGTGGTGAACCGCAGCCGGCCGGCGTCCATGTTCTTGCGTACCAGACCGCCGAGACCGGGCTCGTAGATCGGGATCCTGCCCTGGTTGAGCGCGTCGATCTTGGACTCGTCCTTGTCGACGCCGGTGACCTGCATTCCGAAGTCCGCCAGGCAGGCTCCGGTGACCAGGCCGACATAGCCGCTACCTACAACGCAGATTCTCATCGTCCATCACTCGATCTGGGTCCGTGTACCGCTTGCGGGATTGGTCTTGGGGCGGTTGCGGAGGATTGAACAAGCCCTGGCATCGGCAAAGGGGACGCCGGGGGTCGGTCTGGGGCCCGGCGGGGCACCCGTGGCGCTCATCGAGCGCCCGGAGCGCTGTCGACGCGGCTCACCGCAGGGCTGACCGGCTCGTGGTCGCGATACCAGGCGACGAAACGCCGCAGTCCTTCGCGGATGGGTACCTTGGGCGAGTAGCCGAGGAGGCGGCCGGCCTTGGTGACGTCCGCATAGGTGATGGGGACGTCGCCGGGCTGTTGGGGAAGATACTCGATGCGCGGTTCGACGGCAAGCTCCTCCGCCAGCCAGCGGACGAGGTCGGCGAGCGACGTCGTTTCGGCGCCGCCGAGGTTGAAGATCTCGAAACCCGGTGCCAGGTCGAGGGCCGCGACCAGGCCGTCGATGATGTCGTCGACATAGGTGTAGTCGCGCCGGCTCGAGCCGTCGCCGAACATCGGGATCGGCTCGCCGTGGGCCAGCAGGCGGGCGAATTTGTGAATCGCCATCTCGGGCCGCTGAGCGGGGCCGTAGACGGTGAAGAAGCGCAGGCAGGAAGTCTTGAGGCCGTAGAGGTGATGGTAGTTGTAGCACATCAGCTCACCGGTCCGTTTGGTGGTGGCATAGGGGCTGATGGGCTGGCTGACCTCGTCCTCCTCGGCGAAGGGGACCTTGTCGTTGATGCCGTAGACCGACGAGGAGGAGCCGAAGACGAAGACCTCGGGGCCGTGGTGACGGGCGGCCTCGAGGAGCCGCAGGGTGCCGATGCAGTTGACGTCTTCGTAGAGGATCGGCTCGCGGAGGCTGGGGCGGACCCCGGCGCGGGCGGCCAGGTGGACGACGGCGTCGAACCCGCTGTCGGCGAACAACCGGTCCACCAAACCCTGGTCGCGGATGTCGCCTTCGACCAGACGGTACTCGGGGCGACCGAGGAATTCGGTAACGTTCTGCCGCTTGCGCGCCGGATCGTAAAAATCGTTGAAGTCGTCGAGGACGGTGACGCGGTCGCCCCGCCTCAGAAGGCGCCGGGTGAGGTGCGAGCCGATGAAACCGGCGCCGCCGGTGACGAGTACGTGTGCGCTCATTCCGGGATGCTCTCTCCAGTCGCCGGGTCCGCCAGCGTATGCGGGATGTTAGACCGAATCGCCCGCGGGCACAAACCGGCGCCAGGCCGCCGCGGAGCTCACGGAGCGGGAGGCGGCTCGGCGACCACGGGGGGTGCAGCGGCCTCTTCCGGCGGCGCCTCGGCCTGGCCATGGGCTTCGTGGTAGCGCTTCTTGATGCCCTTTTTCTGCCGGTTGCGGATCAGCCAGCGGAGCATCTTCGACTCGTTGACCCCGACCACGATGTCGTTCATCGCCTGATAGAGGCTCGGGTCGTCGATCAGCTTGGCGGCGGTGCCGTCGCCACGGCTCAGCTTCTCGCTGACCTCGCGAAGGTTTCGGAGGAGCTTCTCGAGGTTGTCGGTGACCTGGTCGGCGTAGGCGTCGTCCTCGAGCAGCCGCGACAGCAGACCATCGCCCTGGCGGAGGTCGGTGACCAGCCCCTGGAGCTCGGTGGTGGTCGCCTCGAAGGCTGCCAGGCTCGTCTTGAGGCGCTCCGCGGACTCGGGGTCGTTGAGCATGGTCGGCAAGAGCCCGTCGCCCTGGTCGACCTTGGTCAGGACCTGTTCGAGGTGTCCGACGGCGGAGTCGAGACGGTTCGCCAGCTCGTCGTCGTGGATCAGGCGCGGCAGCGTACCGTCGCCGCTCTCCATGGCCTTGGCGGTCTTCTCCAGGCTGGCGAGGGTCCGCACCACTCCCTGGCGGATCTCCTTGCTGCTCTTTTCTCCCGGTTCCGGTGGCGACAGGAAGGCGCCGACGACGCTGTCGCCGCTCGCCACCTTGGCGAGGATGTCCTTGAGGCTCGCCGAGATGGCGGTGACGTTCTCCATGACGTCCTCGCCGGAGGCCAGGAGCTGCTCGACGTCGGTGGTCGGTGCCGTCGGGATCTCCTCGCCGGAGGGGATCACCTCGGCGGCTGCGGAGCCGGAAGTGATCTCGATGTAGCGGTCGCCGAGGAGGCCCAGGGTCTTGATCCGCGCCATCGAGTCTTCGCGCACACGGTTGGCGTAGCGGCGGTCGACGGAGATCCACACCTCGAGCAGGTCCTGCTTGATGTCCTCGGGCACGACGATGCGGTCGACCTTGCCGACGTTGACGCCGGACAGCTGCACCGGGTTGCCCTCGGTGAGCCCCAGGACGTTCGAGAAGCGGACGAAATAGTGGTTCTTGTGCGAGAACAAGTGGTCCTTCTCGCCCACCAGGACGACGGTCACCAAGAGGATGGCGAGGGCCGTCAGGACCACGATCCCGACCTTGACCTGCGCGTTGCTACGCGACATCTGCTTCCTCCTCCTCGCGGCCTTCGAGGAAGGCGCGCAGCAATGGATCGTCAGCCTCGAGCGCCTCGTCGAGGCTGCCGGTGAAGCGGAACCGGCCACCGTCGAGGAAGGCGATGCGGTCCGCCACCTTGTGGGTCAGGGGTAGGTCGTGGGTGACGATCACCGAGGTCACACCCAAGGTCCGCTGGGCGCCGCGGATCAGCTCGCCGATGCTCGCGGAGGTCATGGGGTCGAGCCCCGTGGTCGGTTCGTCGAAGAGCATCACCTGGGGCTTCAAGGCCAAGGAGCGCGCCAGCGCCACCCGCTTCTTCATGCCCCCGGACAGCGACGACGGCGGCAGCCGCTCGATGCCGTGGAGCCGGACCATGGCCAGCCGATCCTCGACGGTGGCGGCGATGGCCTCCTCGTCGAGGTCGGTGTGCTCGCGCAGTGGAAAGGCGATGTTCTCGTAGACGTCGAGAGAATCGAAGAGCGCGCCGCCCTGGAAGAGCATGCCGATGCGCTTGCGGATCGGGTAAAGCTGCTGCTCGGAGAGCGTCGAGATGTTGACGCCGTCGAACTCGACGAAGCCCGCGTCGGGCTTTTCGAGACCGTTGAGCTGACGGAGGGTGACGCTCTTGCCGGTGCCCGAGCGGCCGAGGATGACGAAGCTCTCGCCCTCGAGGATGTCGAAGGAGACATCCTCGATGACGGTGCGGTCGCCATAGCTCTTGGTCAGATGGCGGATCTTGAACAGGGGGTTGGGCACGTCGATGGGGCACTCGGGGTGGCTCGATGGATGTTCAGGGCACGCTTCAGAAGAGGATATAGAAGAGCTTGGTGAGCAAGAAGTCGGAGACCAGCACCATGATCGCTGCCATCACGACGGTCTGGGTGGTGGCGCGGCCGACGCCGTCGGCGCCGCCGCGGGCGTGGAGACCGTTGTGGCAGGCGATGACGGCGATGAAGAAGGCGAAGAAGACGGACTTGCCGACGCCGCTCAGGAAGTCGCCCAGGTAGAGCGAGGTCACCGCGTCGTTGAGATAGAGCCCGGCGGTGATCTTGAGCTGAAAGACACCGATGGCGAGGCCGCCCAAGATACCCAGCGCGTCCCCGAGGATGGTCAGCACCGGCAGCATGATCAAGGTGGCCGCGAGCTTGGGGGCCACCAGCTTCTTGACCGGGTCGGCGGCCATCGACCGCATGGCGTCGATCTGCTCGGTCACCTGCATCGTGCCGAGCTCGGCGGTCATGCCGGCGCCGATGCGCCCGCCCACCACCAGCGCCGTCAGCACCGGTCCGAGCTCACGGGTCAGAGACTTCGAGACCACCGTGGCGATGTAGTACTTGATGCCCAAGGAGGGCAGGCTGTAGGCGGTCTGGAGTGCCAGGACCATGCCGGTGAAGAGGGCGGTGATCCCCGCCACACCCAGCGACTGGACGCCGATCTGCTCCATCTGGCGGATCCAGGTGCCGAGCTCGTAGGGCGGCCGGAACACCGCCACCAGGGCGCGCCCGCCGAGAATCGTGATCGAGCCAGCGCGTTCGAGCCCCGACCGCAGGTTGCTGGAGCGCGACGCGGTCGCCGCCTCGCTCACGAGCGCACCGGTGCCCAGAGCAGCGCATGGGCGACGCCGAAGGCCAGATCTGCCGCCGCCAGCGGATAGAGCCCGGCGAGGTCGGGCCGGCCCCAGGCGGCGATGACGAAGGCCAGGGCACCGGCGAGCCGGCCGGCGATGGCGACGGCGATGACACCGCTGTAGCGTCGCGGGTCCTCGGCGGCCATCAGGTAGAGGGCCGCGAGCATGGCGAGGAAGATGGCGATCAGCCAGAGGTAGAAGCTCTCGCCGGGGAGCGGCAGATGGAGGAGCCGCATGGGCAGCTCCGGCGCCAGCACCATGGCGGCGGCGAAGCCGAGGTCGTAGAGAGCTCCCACCACCAGGCTGACGGTGAGCAGGCGCAGATAGAGAAAGCGACGGCTGTTGAACCCATCACGGGACATGGCCGGGATGATACCAGTCGGGGAAGCCGGTGGACGGCGCCGCGACTCGCGCGTCACAATAGGCTCCCCATGACGGTCTTTCCCCCGAAGCATCGGGTCTCGCCATGAACGCTCTGGTCAGCGTCGTCGCCACGGTCAGCGGCTGGCTCAACCTGGCCCTGGCGACCCTGGTCTGCGCCACCGGGGCGATCCTCACGTCGTGGGTGCCGCCGCGCGGCGCCGGGGTCACGTTCTTCGCGCGGCTGTGGTCGCGGTGGTGGCTCGCAGCCAGCGGCGTGCGCGTCCGGCGGACGCCGCCGCCTCGGCTTCCCGGGGGCATTTACCTCGCCAACCACGCCAGCTGGTACGACATCCCGTCGCTCATCGTCTCGATCCCGGGCAACATCCGGTTCCTCGCCAAGCGGACTCTCTTCCAGATCCCGATCTTCGGTTGGGCGCTGCGCGCCGGCGGCTTCATCCCCGTCGACCGCCAGGACAAGAGCCGCGCCAAGGAGAGCTTCCAGGCGGGCATCGACGAGCTACGCCGCGGCGGTTCGCTGGTCCTCTTCCCCGAGGGCACGAGGAGCCGTGACGGCCGGGTCCACACCTTCCAGAGGGGCGGGTTTCTGCTCGCCTTGAAGAGCGGCCTGCCCATCGTGCCGGTGGGGGTCGAGGGCACGTATCGGGTGCTGCCGAGGACCACCCTCCGCGTCCGTCCACGACCAGTGACGGTGCACTTCGGTGCCGCCGTCGATCCCGCCGACTACGGGCTCCGGGGCCGCCGCCGGCTGATCTCCGAGGTGCGCGCCGAGGTGGCCCGGCTCGCCGGGGTCGAGGCGGTCGCCGAAGACCCGTCCGCCGCCGCCGAGGCCGAGCCCGGTACCGAGAGCTGAGCCGCGGGCAGGCGTCGGTGCCTGCGCTATCATCCAAAGGTTTCGGCGACGCCCGCGGAGCCCCCGGGTGGCCGGCCCCGCCGACCCGCTCCATCACGAAGGGCCATCACGCCATCACCAAGGGCCACCACGAACGGCACCAAGAAAGGATCGACAGAGCTCATGGCGGATCTCGAGGCACAGGTTTGGGAGGCCCTCAAGGGGGTCCGGTTCCCGGGGATGAAACGGGACGTCGTGTCCTTCGGTTTCGTGCGCGGCGTGGGGGTCGAAGGCGGCGTCGCCCGCGTCGAGATGGAGGTGGCGACGCACAACGCGGAGGCGGCCGCTCAGCTGCGCCATGATGTCGAGGAGAAGGTCGGTGCCCTGGCCGGGGTCACCGCCGTCGACCTCCGGCTTCATGTCAACGCGCCCCCCACCCACGCCCAGCGCCAGCAGCAGGCGACGGCCCGCGACGCCCGGTTGATCCCCGAGGTACGGTATGTGGTCGCCGTCGCCAGCGGCAAGGGAGGGGTCGGCAAGTCGACGGTGTCCGCCAACCTGGCGGTGGCCCTGGCGCAGCTCGGGCATCGTGTGGGGCTCCTT
>JAGQSE010000415.1 GCA_020439725.1 Acidobacteriota bacterium | reverse complement strand
GCCGACGGTGACTTCGGCCACCGCGTCCTGCCCCTCGCCTACCACGTCGACTACTGGAACTCGATCGGCTGGGAAGACCCCTTCTCCTCCGCGCAGTGGTCGCGCCGGCAGGAGCGCTACGCCGGCGTCCTGCGAGCCGGGCGCCTCTACACCCCGCAGCTGGTGGTCGAAGGTCGCGTCCACACCGTCGGCTCCCGCGAGGGCGAGGTGCGGCGGTTGATCCGCGAAGCGCTGGCCCGGCCGCGGCCCGCCAAGGTCGAGGTCAGTGCCACCGCCAGCGGAGACACGGAGCTTCGGGTCCACGCCGGCGCCACCCTCGACGGTGCCGTCGACGGCCCCCAGGAGCTCCTGGTGGCCCTGGTCGAGGACGGTCTCGACACCAAAGTGCAGAGCGGCGAGAACGCCCATCGCAACCTGCGGAACGACCACGTGGTCCGTGCCCTCGAGCGCGCCACCAGCGTCGACGGCAGCCGTGGCGCCCATGGCGAAGGCGACGTCGTCTTCACCCTCGATCCCCAGTGGCCGCTGGCCAAGCTCCAGGTGGTCGCCTTCCTCCAGGACCGCGACAGCCTCGAGATCCAGGGCGCCGCGGCGACCCCGGTCGCGCGCTGAGGCCACCCGGCGGCACCCGCAGAAAGGTGCCAGCCACTTGTCAACTCGTTTGTTTGCAGCAGGTTGAGCCAGGGCATCGAGGCCCGCGGTCTCAGGCCACGTCGGCCTGGGGTCGCGCCAGCCCGAGATCCTCGAGGATCTCCCGCGCCACCCTCTCGCCGCTCTCGCAGCCGCCTTCCATGTAGCCTTGAGCCTCCTGCGAGGTGTGCTCGCCGGCGAAGTGGAGGCGGCCGGTGCGCTCGCCCTCGGCGCCGCCGATGCTCGTCCACTGCCCAGGCAAGTAGCACGAGTAGCTGCCGAGCGTGTAGGGATGCGTCGGCCAGTGGAAGCGGCTTTCCTTCATGCCGGCGCGGGCGGCGGCGACCCCGGGGAAGATCCGCTCGAGGGCATCGACGGTGATCCCCGCTTGTTGCGCCGCGGTCCCCTGGCCGAGGAAGGCACCGTGCTCGCCACCGGTGAAGTTGGTCAGGATCCCCGCCTCCCCCGCTTGCAACCGGCTGGTCTCCCAGGTCAGCTGGAAAGGCAGCTCGGTGAGCACGCTGCCGTTGGAGCCGTGGCGCGTCCGCCAGACCCGCTCGGAGAAGCCGATCATCAGCTTGGCGTTGGTGCCATAGCCCAGCTCGTCGATGGCGCGGCGCTTGACCGGGGATAGCTCGAGGTCGAGATCGACCTGCCGGAGCAGCGTGAACGGCAGGGCCAGGACGACGTGGGGGGCGCGGCGGACGACGCTCGTCGCCCCCTTGGCGAAGGTGCATTCGAACTGTCCGTCGGAGCGCAGGCGAACCGCCTCGAGGCGCGAGCCGAGATCGATCTCGGGCTCGAGCTCGGTGGCCAGCGCGTGAGGGATCCGGTCGTTGCCGCCGCGGACGTGGAAGCGCTCGTCGCTGTCGCCGTAGATGCGGAAGGGGTCGGGGTTCGGATCGATCAGGAAGAGCAGGTTGAGCGACGACTGGCGATCGATCTCGAGGCCGTACTCGGTGGTGTAGCCGACGTCGAGCAGGCGGCGAAGCCAGCCGTCGACACCCACCTCTTCGAGCCATTGCTTGAGGGTCGTGTTGTCGAGGCGCTGGGCGCCGTTGGGTGCATCGTAGGTGGCCCAGGGCTCGGCGAGCGAGGCGAGGTCCTTGCGGATGCGCTCGGCCACCGGACGGTAGGCTTCGACCACCTCGGCGCCCGAGATCCTGCGGTCGTCGAAGAACCAGACCTCGTCCTCGAGCTCCGGGTCGTCGGTGAAGAGGTCGTCCAAGGGAATCCCCAGCTCGTCCGCCAGCCCGCGGATCGCCGTGTGCCCGGTGTCGATGAGCTCGCCACCGAGCTCGGCCACCTGGCCGTCGGCGAAGAAGTCGCGCTGGCTGAACATCCGCCCGCCGATGCGCTCCTGGGCCTCGAAGATGCGCACCGAGACACCTCTCTGCTTGAGCCGGTAGCCGGCGGTGAGGCCGGCGATGCCGGCTCCGATGATCAACACCTGGGGCTCGTCGATGGGCACCGTGCGGGCCAGCCGGCAGCCCGACAGCCCGAGACCGGCGGCGGCCACCGCCGAGGTCTGGAGGAGCTGGCGTCGGGTCAACAGCCGTCGCTCGCGCGCCTCACCGGCGATCTCCGCCGCGGGCCGGCCGGAGAGATCTGCGGCACGCGCCAGGCGCAGCGCGCGTTCGAGCGAACGAAAGAGGGGCGTCCGGGCCATGGCGAGCTCCTTCAGAGGAACGGGGTCAGTGAGTGAAGGTGATGATAGCCGCCAACGCGCCCTCGAGCGAGGGTCGGGACCCCTCGACCGTCAAGGCCAGAGACGCTCGACCCGCCACCCTTCAGCCACCCGATGAAAGAGCAGACGGTCGTGGAGGCGATTCGCAGCGGCCTGCCACAACTCGACGCTCTCCGGTACCAGGCGGTAGGCGCGCCAGGCCGCCGGTCGCGGGATCGGATCCACCCCGTCGAAGCGGGCCTCGCCCTTGGCCCAGGCGGCGTCGAGGTCTGAGCGCCGCAACAGGCTCCGGCCCTGGCGCGAGATCCACGCGGTGATCCGGCTACCCCGCGGCCGCTCCTCGAAGCACGCCTCGGCCGCGGCCTCGTCCGCCGCCTCGACACCGCC
>JAGQSE010000414.1:1435-9910 GCA_020439725.1 Acidobacteriota bacterium | reverse complement strand
CCGCACCTCGTTCACCGCACCGAGGACCTCGTCGGTCCCGATGCCCCCGCTCCCTCTCCCGACACCCGGACACGGCGATGAGCAAGACCGACCGCGCCACGCAACGCACGCCGCAGCGGACCGAGCGCGCGACACCCTCCCGCCGCGACCAGGACGACGACGAGCACCTCGAGCGCCTGTGGAAGCAGGCCTACGGCGCCCGCACGCGCGACGACCTGCGCGAGCTGTACGCAGCCTGGGCGCGCACCTACGACGCCGACCACGAGCGCGTCGGCTTCTTCGGCCACCGGTTGGCCGCCGAGGTCCTGGCCCGCAACCTGACGCGCCACGACGTCGCGCGCGTCCTCGACGCGGGGGCCGGCACGGGCGCCGCCGGCGAGGCCCTGACGGAGCTCGGCTTCCGCGACCTCACGGCGGTCGACCTCTCCCCGGACATGCTGCGCGTGGCCGAGGCGAAGGGGCTCTACCGCGAGACGCGCGTCGCCGACCTGTCGCTGCCGGTCGACGCCTATCCCGAGTCGAGCTTCGACGCGGCGATCCTGGTCGGGGTGTTCTCCTACGGCCAGGCCCCGCCCGAGACGCTGGACGAGGTCCTGCGCCTGGTGCGGCCCGGGGGCGTCGTCGCGCTCACCGCGCGCACCGACTTCCTCGCGAAGGACGCGATGGGCGTGGCCTCGAAGCTGCGCGACCTCGAGCGCGCCGGCGACCCGGTGTCCGAGCCGACACAGGTGCTCGGCGTCCAGGCGCCGGGCTCGCGCGCCTCGATCGCGGTGCTGCCCTTCCTCGACCTGAGCCGCGAAGGGGACCAGGACTACCTGTGCCGCGGGCTCGCGGAGGAGCTGATCCACCGCTTCTCGGGCGTTCCGGGGCTGCGCGTCGCTTCGCGCACCTCGAGCTTCCAGTTCCAGGGCCAGACCGAGGACGCCCGCGAGATCGGCCGCCGGCTCAACGTCGAGTCGATCCTCGAGGGCAGCGTGCGCAAGGACGGTGACCGCCTGCGGGTGACCGTCCAGCTGGTCCAGTCGGCGGACGGCTACCAGCTGTGGTCCGAGCGCTACGACCACGAAATGCGCGACGTCTTCGCGGTCCAGGACGAGATCGCCCGCCGCGTCGTCGAGGCGGTCCAGGGCGCCTGGCTCGAGACCGCGGAGCACGTCCGCGACCCGTCGCGCCAGCCGAGCCTCGACGCCTACGACCTCTACTTGAAGGCACGGGTGGAGTGGGATCGGCGCACCGAGGAGAGCCTGCGGCGGAGCATCGAGCTGTGCGAGGGCGCTCTCGAGCTGCAACCGGGCTTCGCTCGCGCCCACGCAGCGCTCGCCGACGCCTACCTGCTGCTCGGCGTCTATGGTGCCGCGGCTCCCGACGACGTCTTGCCCATCGCCCGGACTGCCGCCGAGAAGGCCCTCGAGCTCGAGCCCAACCTGGCCCAGTGTCACGCCACCCTCGGTTGCCTCGAGGCGCTCTACGAATGGGACCAGGCGGCCTCGGCGAGGCGCTTCCAGCGCGCACTGGAGCTCGACCCCCAGTGTGCGCCGGCGCACCAGTGGTATGCCATGAACCACCTGGTGCCGACGGGCAAGTTCTCCGCCGCGGGCCGCCATCTGCGCATCGCCCTCGAGCTCGACCCGATCAACCCGGCGATCAACGTCAGCCTCGGTCTGGGCTTCTTCTACGCCCGCCGTTTCGCCGAGGCCGAGACGGAGCTACGCCGCGCGGTCGACGTCGACGAGGCGTTCTCGCCGGCCTACTTCTTCCTCGGGCGCACCCTCGATCAGCTCGGTCGTGGCGGCGAGGCGGTGGCGGCCCTCGAGCACGCCATCGAGCTGTCCGGCGGCAGCGCCGAGATGAGGATGGCGCTGGGCTGCGCCCTGGCCGGCGTGGGCGACCTCCGCCGCGCCCGGCAGATGCTCCACGAGCTGCGCGAGGAAAGCGTCCATCGCTACGTTTCGCCGGCGCTGCGCGCCCAGCTGCAGCTGCGCCTCGGGGACCGCGAGGCGGCGCTCGACGCTCTCGACCAGGCGGTGGGGGTGCGCGCCTCGGACCTGATCTGGGCGGGTGTCAGCCCGGCCTATGACGAGCTGCGGGAGGAAGAGCGCTTCGCGGCGATGCTCGAACGGATCGGCCTGGCTGCCGCCGACGAAGACGCCGCCGGCTGAGATCCCTGCCTACAGGTTGTGATCGGCCCTCAGGTGCTCGATGAGCTCGGTGGCGAGCTCCGACGGGTGCCGGCCGGCGGCCTCGAGGCGCAAGCGTGCGCCGGCGAGGACGGGCTCGAGCCGTTGGAAGAGGGGCCTGAGCTCGGCGATGTCCTCGACCGGGGAGGGCACGAAGGGGCTCCAGCCGCGACCATGGGTCTCCTCGTGACGGCGGATCTGCCAGTAGGCGCCGGCGAGGTCGAGATGGACGTGGACCAGGGTCGCGCTCTCGTCGATCCGTTCCCGGTTCGCCTGCTCGAGCAACGTCGTGTCACCGAGGGCGATGATCGACGGCGGTGCCGTGCGCAGCGCTCGCTCGAGGAGCCGGGCCTCGATCTCGCGGAGTGCGGCCTCTCCCCGCGCCGCCACCAGATCCCACAACGAAGCCCCCGCCTCGTGCTCGATCCAGCGGTCGAGGTCTGCGAAGGAGATGCCCGTGCGGGCCGCCGCTGCGTGGGCCACCTGGCGATGCCGCGCGCCGGGGACGCCGGCAAGGACCACCGGCTGGCGTAGCTGCAGCAAGGGATGCGGATCGTAGTAGTCGCCCAAAGGGTTCTCTCGGTAGGGCGCGGAGGCGGTTTGCGCCGTCAGCGAGCCCAAGGTCCGACACCGCGGAGCAGCCCCGCGACCCACCGGACCAGCTCGGTGACGATGTCGAGATTGCGGAACGGGTCGTCACCACCGAGCCAGCCGCCGTCCAACGACCCCGTGGGGACCGATGGCGAGTCCGCGGTGACGCGGCGAGAGCGCTCCGCAGCGGCGAGCTCCTCCTGCCGGCGCAGCGCCTGGCGCTCGAGGCCGCCGGTGCCGATCCAGCGGAGGATCTGCCCCAGCTCGTCGTGGTCGAACCACAGGCCGTGCTCGGTACAGGTATCGATCAGGACGCCGCTGCTACGACCGTAGTTGCGCCGGTGCATCAGCTTGCCGCACACCGGGCAGGGGCGGTAGAGCCGGGTGCCGGGGGGCGGGAGGTCGACCGGGAGGCTACCCATGGGGCCGGTGGCGGCACCGCTCTCGGCTCCCGCCTGGGCCCGTTCCTCGAGCATCCGGAAGGTCTGCCAGTCGAGCCACAGACCGGCGCAGCGCCGGCACTCGAGGACCGCCATCGCCGAAGTCCCGAGCCGGCGGCTCGACAGCCGGGTCTCGTCGCCACAGGCCGGACATGTCATGTCGGCGCTCTGGCTCGCTTGGTCGCGGAGCAGCGGCTGGCCGCAGTGATGGCAGTAGCGCGAGCGGCTGCTGGCCCGGTGGAAACACTGCGAGCAGACGACGTCGAGGTCGCGCTCGTGGATCGTGAACTCGGTCTTGCAGAAGCGGCACCGGGCTTCGCCGGCCTCACGCGGTCCGCCGCAGCTCGAGCAGCGAACGACGTCGGCGTCACCGTGGAAGGGAGCCGGGACGGTGTAGGAGGCGCCGCAGCTGCACGGCACCGTGGTGCCGGGTTCGAGGCCCGAAAGGTCGCGGCGGCGCTGGCAGCCGGGACACGCTACGAGGATCTCCACGGCGCGAGGCTATCACGCGGCGGTGGGCGGCCCGGCGGTGCCGCAGGGCCTCGATCAGGGGGTCGGAACGAGCCGCGCTTCGACGTCGAAGGTGCCGCCCTGGGAGCCTTCGAGGGAGACCGTCAGCGTGTAGCGGCCACCCGCCTGGACGTCGGCGGGCTGGATCTCGAAGGTCGGCTGCAGCCCGTGCTCGAGGAAGTGGGCGAGGACCAGCGTGTGGTTGATCAGCTCGATCCGCAACGGTTGCTCGAGACCCTCGAGACCCGAGACCTCGATCTTCAGATCGATGCGTTCCCCGGTCGTGATGGTCGACTTGGGCGCCGAGACCTGGACGTCGACGTTGCGAAGCTGGCCGACGGCGGTGGTGCCGGCCTCGACGATGCGGATCTCTACCGGTCCGACGGGCCGCCGGGGAGCCAGAGCGACGGCGGTCCGGGGCGACTCGGCGAGCACCGGCGCCGCGGCGTCGCCGATGGTGATGGCGGTGTTCGCCAGATCGCCGTCGAAGCGACCCCGGACCACCAGGGCGTCGCCCCCTTGGGTGAAGCGCGGGATGCGGTAGAGCTCGGAAGCTGCCTGGGGTTCGACCAGCGGCACCGCGGCTCCGCCGATGAGCGCGCCGGTGATGTCCCACAGCGTGACCTCGGCGATGCCCGGGAGCTCCGCGGGCAGGCGGGTGGTCCAGGTGTCGTGGAGCAGCCGGAGGTCGACACCGGCGACCTCGAGGCTGTAGCTGCGCAGGATGCCCAGGGCGCGGCCTTGCTCGCGCTCGCTCCCCGTCGCCAAGAAGTCGAAGGTGCCCGAGATCTGGTCGCCGGCGGAAAGATCGTGGGGCAGATTCATCTCGATCCGGCCCTCGGGGGTGGTGAAGCCGATCACCTGGAAGGCCGAGCGCTCCTCGAGCAGCGACGAGACCGCCGGCGTGTCGTCGGGGAGCTTGCGCAGCTTGCGCTTCGAGCCGAAGCGTTGGCCGTCGGCACCGAGCCACCACCACTCGCGGACCTCCGGCGTCCTGAAGCAGGAGAACGCGAGAAGGATCCGGACGCTGTCGCGCCGATCCACCTGGCCGCCGGTGAGGCGCAAGGTGCGGCCTTCCCAGGAGGACTCGGTGAGGCGGTTCGAGCGCTCGACCCTGAGGTTGCAGCTCGAAGGAGCGTCGAGCTCGACCACCAGTCCGGAAGCGGCCTGGCCTTCGAGGTTTTTGAAACCGAGGGGGAGATAGCTCGTCGACTGGGCCGTCGCCGAGGTGGCCAGGAGCGACGCCATGACGACGGCGACCCCGACGGGCGCGCTGCGCCGCAGCCATCTCCGAGCCGAGCGGAGCCCCGTGACGCCACGCCGAGCGGCGACCGGAGGGAGGGCGGCCAAAAGCCGTGAGAACCGTCGCATCTTGTTGATTACTCTCGAAAACGGCGGCGGGCCGCAGCGACCCGACGACGCTTGCGATCAAGATAGCCGCGCCATGGCAGGCGTGTCAAACAGCGAGCTCGCAGACGAGGCTTCGAGGCGTGGAACGGTGGTAGCCCGACCGGGGATGGGACCCGGAGCGGGCGGGTTGGGACGGGGCCTGGCGATGGGATTCCGAGCGGCTCGGCGAGGCCCGGAGGCGGTTCCGCTCGGGCCGGATCACTCCTCGGTGCGGGGCAGCACGGAGTAGATCGTCACCGTGCCGCTGACCTCGTTGGCGACCACCAGCAGGGCGCGAGAGATCGGGCTGTCCGCCTTGGGGATGAACACCAGCCCTTCCGGGCCCTGGTCCGGCGTGGTTCCGGTCGCCGGCGCGCCCGCGGCACCGCGGTTCGTGGCGTATTGGACGAAGGCCGGGCGGCGCGGATCGGTGACGTCATAGATCATGACGCCGCCGACACGCTCGAGACCGATGAAGGCGTAGCGGCGGTCGCGGAAGATCCCGGTGACGATGCCCTCGGGCTCGGGACCCTTGTCGTCGGAGCGGCCGTCGAAGTTGTCGGGCCCGTCGGAGTTGAAGTCCATGGGGAGCAGCCCGGCGGTGATCAGCTCGAGGTCATGGCCGCTGTCCCAGACCAGCTGACCGTCGGCGCTCCACACCGAGAAGGAGCGCGCGCCGTAGGAAAAGATCGTCTCGAAAAGGCCGTCGTGGTTGTCGTCGCCGTTCGCGGTGGTCGTCTTGAGCCGGCCCAGGGCGTCCTTCTTCTGGAGCGCCGCGGCGTCGGGGAAGACCGCCGGATCGAGAGCCAGGTCTTCAACCCGGGTCTCCTCGCTGTAGCAGTCGTAATCGCGCGAGTCGCCCTCGTTGGCGGTGAGGACGAAGGTCTCGCCACCGGCGGAGACCGTGGCGATGCCATCGGGCTGGTACATGCCATGGACCGGCCAGGTCTGGATCCGGCTGGCGCCGTCACGGTCGCTGGGGTCGAGGGCGTTCTCGGCCAGCGAATGGTCCTTGGTCCCCAGCGGCAGGAGCGCGGTGATCGTGTCCGTGGTCAGGTCGAGGACGGCCAGGGCGTTGTTCTCCTGGAGTGAGATCCACGCGGTCCGGGAGTCGGGGGAGACGGTGATGTACTCGGGCTCCAGGTCCTGGGCCACGGTGGCTCCCGGGCCGAAGATGCGCACCCCCGCCGGCACACCCCCGTTGAAGGCGGCGAAGCCCGCCGTGGTCACCGCCGCCTGCGTCAGGCCGGCGGCGCCGGCGGAGAGGTCGATGACGCTGATCGAACCCTCCGGATCGGCCGCCAGGCCGGGCGAGCAATAGTCCTTGGGCTCGCCTTCGTTGGCCACCAAGACCTTCTTGCCGTCGGGGGTGAAAGTGATCATGTCGGGGAGGGAGCCGACCTCGACCGAAGCGAGCAGCTCGCCGGCAGTGGAATAGAAGACCGCACGCCCGGGGGCCTGGGTGTCCTCGGCTTCGACCGCCACCGCCACCAGGTCGCCATGCACCGCGACGCTGTTGGCGGCGGCGCCAAAGGCCGCGATATCGAGGGAGAAGGCGAGACGGGGCGCCCAGGGCTTGCTGAGGTCGAGGGCGTCGACCAAGGGCCGGTCGCCGTTGATCAGAAAGAGGCGTGCATGGCCGCTGTCGAAAGCGGTGATCTCGGCGGCGCTCTCGTCGAAGCGCCCCGTGTCGTACTGACCGATGGGCCGCAGGACGATGGCGGCCTGGACGCTCGAAGCACAGGCCGTGAGGAGGAGCGCACCGGCCCAGAAGGACCGGATTGGGGAGTGGGCGAAGCGGTGGCGGGACGCGTCGAACCGACGGTGGATCATCGGGAGCTCTCCTGGATCGGGTTTGGCGCCAACCCGGCTCGTACGATTCGGCCGACGCTGGCGGGTGCAGGCTAGCCCCGGTCTGCTGCGAGGTTGCGGCGGTGGCGTGGCGGCGCCGTGACGGCGCGGGTCGATCCCGGGCCGGCCGGATCAGACCTGGCTGGATCAGACTTGCCGGATCAGAGCTGGCCGGCGGGATCGGCTGTGGTCGACGCGAGCGTCTCGGCGGCGAGGCGGATCAGCTCGCCGGCCAGGGGCAGCTCCCGGTCGCGGCGGTCGACCACCAGCCAGACACCGGCGACAGCGTGCTCGCGATCCACCCAGGGGGTGGCGCCGAAGGTTCCGGGCGCCCATGCGGTGGTCGCCGCTCCTCGGCCCCGGATCCAGGTACCGAGGCCCATCCGACCGCCGTCGGTGACCGGCGAATGGGTATCCCGCGCCGCGCCCGCCTGCGGTGATAGAAGCGCCTCCGCCGAGTCCGCCGATAGGACTTCCTGGCCGTCGAAGGCACCGCCACGGAGCAACATGGTCAGGAAACGCCCTAGATCGCGCGCCGAGCTGTGAGCGCCGGCACCGATGGCGGGGTTGGTCCCCGCCGCCCAGCCGGTCGACTCCAGCGCCAGCGGACGGATGAGCGCCGCGTCGACGATCTCGCTCCAGCTGCGACCGGTGGTGGCCTCGGCCACCAGCCCTGCCACTTGGTACGACGCGTTGCCGAAGTAGACCTCGGTGCCGGGCGTCGCCCGCAGCGGCTCGTCGAGGATCTGCCAGGCGCATCCGGCGAGGTCGGAGCTGCTGTCGGCGAGGCAAGGATGCTCCGCCGGTAGCCCGGAGGTGTGGCTCAGGAGCTGGCGCAGGGTGATGGCCCCCTTGTCCTCGGGGGCCTCGGGCAGCAGCTCCGCGAGGGTGTCGTCGAGATTCAACCGTCCGGCGTCCGCCAGGCTGAGGAGGGTGGCGGACGCCAGCCATTGGGAGGTCGACCCCAGAGGTACGGAGGTGTCGGCGGTGTAGCGGCCGTAGGTACCCTCGGCGAGGGTCCCCTCCGGGCCGCCCACCCACAGCGCCGCGTCGGAGGGCATGCCCGGGGCTTCGAAGGCCGCCGTCACCGCGCGCGCCATGGCAGGCGGGAGAGGCGGCGCCACCGGGGCCGCGGACACGGGATCGGAAGCGGGTGCTTCCTGGCCGCCAGCGACACCCGGGAGCAGGCACAGGACCAGTGCGGGGAGAGCGAGCGAGAGGGGGAGGGTTCTTCGGCGGCGGGCTGGAGCCCGGTTCGGGGCGGACGGGTGGAGCGACGCCATGGCGGGTTCCCCTCGCGGCCGGACACGCGCGGCCGAAAACGACTCGGGGTGGGCATCACCCCGCATTGGCCGCCGATTCTATCCCGTCGCCCGGACGCCGAGGCGGTGCGGTCACAAGCCGGAAGGACGGCGCCCGCGACGCCCCACGCGAAGTTGGTGGGGCGACGCGGTGCCTTCGCTTCCGGACGACCCGTCGAGGGCCGCCGCCGGACGGTCGCGGCTTCAGATGCCGAA
>JAGQSE010000414.1:0-1248 GCA_020439725.1 Acidobacteriota bacterium | reverse complement strand
ACCTGTTCGCCGATGGCGGTGGCGTCCGGGGTGTCCGCGGCGAGCAGGTCGGCTAGACTCTGGTGCGCGGTCTGGAGCTCCTCGCGCAGCGGTTGAACGACGGCGTGGGTGTCCTCGGCGAGGGTGCGGATCTGCGCGATCTGCTCGTCGGTGAGCTCGAGATAGCGAGCCAGGACGCCGATCGCCGCCGCGCCCTTGGCCGCGGCCCCCTGGCCGATCCCTTGACCAGCGGTCCCCTGGCCGGCGCCGCCGGGGCGCGCCAGGACGTTCGACGCGCTGACCAGACAGAGGGCGGAGAGGACGACGGCGGCGAAGCGTCGTGGGTGGCGGATCTTCATGGTGGGAGGTCTCCTCGATGGCGATGCGGAGCGGGACATTCCGTCCGACACCGGGAGAAACAACCACCCTTCGGGTTTCTTGCGCTCGGAGTGCACCGGCGGTGTCCTTTCGCCGCCGTCCCTCCGGCGGCGCCCTTCCTGCGCGGGTGTCGGCGATGGTAGATTGATCGAGGTCCGCCGAACTCCGATACCGATCCGGATCGGGCCGCGTACCGTCCGCGACGGCGGGCGCCGGCCGACGGGCCGCCCTGGTCGGGTGTGATACCTTCGACCGCCCAAAGAGCACCGAGTTTCAGGGGCTACCAAGCATGACCGAACGAGGCGAGCTGCGGCGCACTCCGCTCTACGAATGTCATCGCGAGGCCGGCGCACGCCTCGTCCCCTTCGCCGGCTGGGAGATGCCGGTCCAGTACTCCGGGGTGATTGCGGAACACCGGGCGGTACGCACCGCCGCCGGTCTCTTCGACGTCTCCCACATGGGAGAGTTTCGCGTCGCCGGCAGCGGCGCGGAAGCGTTCCTCCAGGGCCTGACCCCCAACGACGTCTCGAAGCTGACCCCCGGTCGAGCCCATTACAGCGCCCTGCTCACCGAGCAGGGCACCTATGTCGACGACCTCTTGATCTACCGCCGCGGCCAAGACGAGTTCTTGGTGGTGGTCAACGCCGCCAACGTCGACGGTGACTTCGCCTGGATGGCGCAGCGGGCCGGTGCCGACGTCGAGCTCGAGAACCTCTCCGACGAGTACGGGTTGATCGCGCTCCAGGGACCTCACGCCTTGTCGATTCTCGCTCCGCTCACCGACACCGACCTCGAAGCCATTCGCTACTACCGTTTCGCCGACGGCGAGGTCGGTGGCGTGCCGGCGATCCTGTCGCGTACCGGCTACACCGGTGAGGACGGCTTCGAGCT
>JAGQSE010000413.1 GCA_020439725.1 Acidobacteriota bacterium | reverse complement strand
TCGTACCGGTGCTCTTTGGCACCTTCCTCGAGGACACCCCCCTCTCTGCCGCCGCCAGCGCCGCGGTCACCGCCGTTGCGGTCCACTTCGGCCTCTACTACACCGGCCAGCACTACTTTCCGTACTACGAGGGCGTCGCCGTCAAGAACCCCGGCATCTCCACCGCCCTCGGCATCGTGGCGGCGCTGGCGGTCGGTGGGGTGGTGTATCTGGTGGGACGGAAAGGCGCGAGCCCTGCGGCCGAATCCTAGCCGGCCCGTCGCTCGATCTCGGCTGCGCTAGAGTGGAGGTCTCTCGAGTCCGGCAGCGTCCCGACGATGCTGCGACACTCGGGACTCTCTGGCACCGAGAGGGGCCTACGAGGAACCGCCGATGAAGACCGAAACGATCTCTTTCGAGGTCTCCCAAGATCTGCTGGCGTCGCTCAAGCTCAGCTCCGAGGATCTCGGCCAGAACATCCGACTTCTGGCCGCCGTGTCCTTCTTCCGTGACAAGAAGCTCTCCCTGGGCAAGGCCGCCCAGCTGGCGGGGCTCAACCGGCTCGAGTTCATGGACGTGTTGAGCCGCCAAGGCATCGTGGTCTTCGACTACGACGAGTCCGTTCTGCTTTCCGACCTGGAGGGAATCGAGGAGCTAGGGCCCCACGCCGGTGATCATCAGTAATGCCACCCCCTTGATCGCCTTCTCGCGAATCGGTCGCCTCGACCTGCTTCGCGATGTGGTGGCCGGAGAGCTGACGGTTCCAGAGGCCGTGGCGCGGGAGCTCTCCGAGTATCGTGCGGGGCGACCAGGAACGGTCGACCTGACACACGAAGGCTGGATTCGCGTCCGCACCGTTCAAGACCAGCAACAGGTGAGGCTCCTACTCCCGACCCTTGATCGAGGTGAAGCCGAGGTGATCGCTCTCGGTCTCGAAAGCAACGCCCGGCTGCTGCTCATCGACGAATTGATCGGTCGCAAGGTCGCCGAGTCTTTGGGTCTCAAGATCTCCGGTTCCGTAGGGATCTTGATTCGCGCCAAACAGATCGGAGCGCTGACGGCAGTCCGACCTCCGCTCGAAGAGATGGTCCGGAATGGGATCTTCTTCAGCCAGCGCTTCCTCGACGCCGTGTTCCGACAGGTCGAGGAGTAGGCTCCCCGTAGCGGGCTGCTCCGCACGGAGGAGCAAGGCGGACACGAGGGGGCGCTGTCGGGTCCGGCACCGAGTCCCGAGGATGGAGACCCGATGCCGGCTCTCCATCCCGGCCTACGGCGCTTCTTCGTCCTGATCGTTCCCGCCGCCGTTGCCGCCACCACCACCACTGGGGCATGGACAGATGGTCTGCTCGACGGTGTACCAGGGGGTCACGGTGTAGTTGCCGTTGACGTCCTCGTCGTACTGGTCGGGGTAGCCGGGGCAGCTGACCTTCGAGCCGACGATGGTCTGCATGGCGGAGGACTCGTAGTAGTCGTAGCGCAGGCCGTAGCAGGTGGCGTCGGCACCGGTGGGGAGCGACAGGGCGATGCCGAGGGCGGCGAGGGCGATGGTGGCGGGCCAGGCGGTCTTGCGGGGCATGGGGTTCCCTCCAAAGCAAGGACGGTGAAGTTGGTTCCTCCCCACCGGCACGATCGCCGCGGGGCCGGACGTCGCCGTTCTCGTGCGACGTTGTCTTCGAAGTGCTCGGCTTGCTGAAGGAAGGGACAGTTTTCCGCTTTGTGATGTTGCCGCCTGGCGGACGCAGGCGCCCC
>JAGQSE010000412.1 GCA_020439725.1 Acidobacteriota bacterium | reverse complement strand
CCGTCGTTGATCCCCGAGGCGTTGCCCGCGGTGACCGTGCCCCGGCCGTCCTGGCGAAACGCGGGACGCAGCCGGGCGAGGGCTTCGAGGCTCGAATCGGGGCGTGGGAACTCGTCCCGCTCGAACCGCACCGGCTCGCCCCGGCGCTGGGGGATCTCGACCGGCACGATCTCGCGTGCCAGGCGGCCGGAAGCCTTTGCCGCCGCGGCCTTGTGCTGCGAGGCCAGCGCGAAAGCGTCCTGGTCCCCTCGCGAGATGCCATGGTCTTCCGCGAGGTTCTCCGCGGTGCGTCCCATCGAGTCGGTGCCGTAGAGGGCTTCCATCCGTGGATTGACGAAGCGCCACCCGAGACTGGTGTCGAAGATCTCCGCGTCGCCGCCAAAGGGGCGAGCGCTCTTCGACAGGGCGTAGGGGGCGCGGGTCATGCTCTCGACCCCGCCGGCGAGCACCACGTCCGCGTCGCCGACAGCGATGGCGCGGGCGCCGTCGACGGCGGCGGAGAGACCCGAGCCGCACAGCCGGTTGACCGTGTAGGCCGGCACCGAGGCAGGCAGGCCGGAGAGCAGGGACGCCATCCGGGCGACGTTGCGGCAGTCCTCGCCGGCCTGGTTGGCGCATCCCAGGATCACCTCGTCGGTGAGCTCGGCCAGGCCCGGGTGGCGCTCGAGCAGCGCCGTCAGCGGGATGGCGGCGAGGTCGTCGGTACGGACCGGGGCCAGGCTGCCGCCGTGGCGGCCGATGGCGGTGCGGACTCCGTCGGCTAGGTAGACGGGCTGCAAGATCTCTCCTTCGATGTTCGACCGGGATCGCCGCAACCGTGCGGGGCTCTTCGTCGTACCAACGATGGCGCGGAGCGCTCCCTGGCCTCGCGCAGTTCCCGCCACCGCACCCAGGCTCGTCGGCACTTGGATCTTCGCATCTCGGAGGCGGTGGTTTGACGTCGGCATCTTATCGCCCCCACCGGAGTCGTCGGGTTCCGGAGATCTTCAGGGAAGGTTTAGACAGGCGTGGTATGCAGAGCGGGACCGGGCCGCACGGGTCGCCGGCCCCCGTTCGGGATATGGCCGCGGTCCACTGACGGACCGCCGGACCAGGAGAGGATGCCTCAGAAGTGTGCGGAATCGTCGGGTGGGTGAGCGTCGGGGAGAAGGACCCGACGATGATCGAGAAGCTGGCCTCGATGCTGCGGCATCGGGGCCCTGACTCGTCGGGGTTCTGGCGCTCCGGGCAGGCGCACCTGGGCCATACCCGTCTGAGCATCATCGACCTGACGCCGGCGGCGGATCAGCCGATGCAGATCGGCAGCCAGGTCCTCGTCTACAACGGCGAGGTCTACAACTTTCGCGACTTGCGGCGCGAGTTTCCCGGGGACTACGTCTCCCACGGTGATTCCGAGGTGGTGCTCCGGGCCTACCGGGCCCTTGGCGAGACGGCACTGACGCGCTTCGAGGGCATGTTCGCCTTCGCCATCTGGGACGAGGCCACGCAAGAGCTCTTTCTGGCCCGCGACCGCTTTGGCATCAAGCCCCTCTACTATCGGCCGCTCGGCGATGGCATCGCCTTCGCTTCGGAGGTGGCACCTCTGCTCGAGCTCGGCCGGCCGGATCTCGACTGGTCCGCGCTGCGCGATTTCCTGGTCTATGGCTACGTTCCGACGCCCAAGACGCCGTGGAAGGGGATCTTCAAGCTACCGGCGGCGCACTACCTGCGCTGGCGGGCCGGAGGCTTCTCGATCCAGCGCTACTGGAACCTCGAGCCCGGCTCACGAACGATCTCCGACGAGCGGCTGCGCGGGGAGCTCGACGAACGCCTGCGACACGCCATCGAGGCGAGCGCGGTGGCCGATGTGCCCCTGGGCCTGTTCTTGAGCGGTGGCACCGATTCCGCGGCCATCGCCTGTTTCAGCTCGCCGTCGATCCGCGCCTTCACCCTGCACCAGCCGGAGCGGCACCGCGACGAATCGGATCACGCCGCGGCGCTCTGCCGGCACCTGGGACTCGAGCACCAGGTGGTGTCGAGCAGCACCGTCGACCTGCCCACCGCCGTCGACACGATGGTGTCGGTCTTCGGTGAGCCCTTCGGCGACTCGGCTGGGCTCGCGGCCTGGCTGCTCGCCCGTGCCGTCAGCCGCGAGGTGAAGGTGGTGCTGACCGGTGAGGGAGGGGACGAGCTGTTCTACGGCTACCGCTGGCACGGCCGCGCGATGACTTGCCCGCCAAGCCGGCTGGCCGGAATCGGTGCCAGGCTGCTGCCCAGGCTCACCCGGCCGGCGCGGTCCAACGAGCGAAGGTCCCTCGAAGGGCTCGAGCGCTACGCGGCCTTCGTGGGTCTCTTCTCGCCGGCCCAGCTAGGTACATTGCTCGGACCGGTCTTTGGCGGTCCTCGAGCGGGTGGCGACGACCTGTTCTGGCACCTCCGGCGCTTCTGGCGGGAGGACCTGCCGCTCCAACAGCGGGTGCAATTCGTCGACTTTCACACCTATCTGCCCGATGACCTCCTCACCAAGGTGGACCGGGCTTCGATGGCCTGGTCCCTCGAGGTCCGACCGCCGTTGCTCGATCATCGGCTGGTCGAGCTCGCGGTCACCGTCGAAGCGGCCATGCACCGCGATCCTCTCGAGGATCGGAGCAAGCGCCTGTTGCGCCGCCAGATCGAGCAGCGGCTGCCTGCCGGCTATCTCGATCGTCCCAAGAGCGGCTTCAATCTCGGGATCCGGCGCCGGGTCCGCCGGCACCGAGGTCTCTGGAAGGAGGCGCGCGAACGCCTCTACGACAGTGGCGTGGTGGGTACCCGGCGACTCCTCGACCTGACCAACGACCAGATCTGGGCCCTTCTGGTTCTCGACCGCTGGCTGGTGGTCAACGCCCCCGGGTACGGCCACCGTTGATCGGTCGGGGCGGCGCGGGTTCTTCGTCAGACGGAAAAGAATCTCCCGTTGGTTCTGGCCATGCGCCGGAGCAGCGCGCTCGGCCGGTAGCGATCCTCGCCGTACTCGTCGTGGAGCGCCTCGAGGCGGCCGAGGACCGTCTCGGCACCGAGCTCGTCGCACCACGCGAGAAGACCCTTGGGATAGCGGACGCCCAGCGTCATGGCCAGATCGAGATCCTCGGGGGAGGCGACGCGGAACAGCACCGCCTCGGCGGCCTCGTTGATCAGCATCGCCAGCACCCGGTCGAAGACGGTCTTCGCGACCCCCGGTGCGACGGGCGGAGAGGGGCTCGCCGGGCCCTCGCCGCTCGAATAGTCGTAGAAGCCGCGGCCGGTCTTCCGCCCGAGCCGCCCCGCCTGCACCAGCCGCCGCTGCGTCAGGCTCGGCCGGTAGCGCGGGTCGTACCCGGTCTCGCGGAAGATCGTCTCGGTGACCGCCAGGCTTACGTCCAGCCCTACCAAGTCCATGAGCTCGAAGGGGCCCATGGGGAAGCCACCGAGATCGCGGAGCGCCTGGTCGATGGCCCCGATGGGGGCGACGCCTTCGTCGAGGAGCCGCAGTGATTCACCGTAATACGGGCGGGCGACCCGGTTGACGATGAACCCCGGTGTGTCGCCGGCGGTCACCGGGGTCTTGCCCCAGCGGCGGATCAGCTCGTGGAGGGTCGCGACGATCCTAGGATCCGTTGCCAGGCCCGGGACGACTTCCACCAGCGGCATCAGCGCGGCGGGGTTGAAGAAGTGGGCGCCGGCGACGCGCTCGGGCTGCCGGCAACCGGCGGCGATGGCAGTGACCGGCAGCGAGGAGGTGTTGGTGGCGAGGATCGCCTGGTCGCCGGCGTGCTCCTCGAGCAGCGCGAAGACGCTGCGCTTGACCGCGAGGTCCTCGACCACCGCCTCGATCACCACCTCGGCACCGGCGAAGGCTCGTGGGTCTTCCGCCAGGGCGATGCGTTCGAGGATCGCCTCGGCCTCGGCCCCGCTCAGCCGCCCTTTGTCGACCAGTCGGCGGTGGACTCGCTGGAGGTCCGCCCGCGCCGCCTCCCGGGCCTCCGCGGCCACGTCGAAGAGCACCACCGGGTGACCCGCCGTGGCCGCGACCTGGGCGATGCCTCGCCCCATGGTGCCACTGCCGACGATGCCGATCTTCGCCTTGGTCGAGACCTCGTTCATGCCGTTCCTCCGCCCCGGAGAAGAGGCGGGGCGGTCGGATCCTACCTCGACCGCGCGCTACGGCGAGGATCTCCTCAGCCGTCCTGGAGACGCTTCAGGAGCTGGATCTGTCCGGCGTGGTAGAGGTCGTGGGCCGCGCCGCCGAGAATCAGGTCGCGGTAGCTGCGCCCGCTGCGGCCGGAGGGCTGGTCGAGACGCGCCGGATCGAAGGCGGCCACCACCCCGCGGAGTCGCCGGTGCCAGACGCCGAGGAGCGCCCGGTCCTCGGCCCAGACATCCTCGGTGGCATTCTCGGGTTCGGGCGCGGGAAAGAAGTTCGAGCCCGCCTTCTCGAAGGCGCGCGGAGGTGCGTCGGTGAGCAGGCGGTGGATCCGGTACTTCCAGTAGGCGGAGTGGACCGTCAGGAGCCAGATCGAGTTGCGTCCCGGGGCCGGCCGCCACGCGGCCGCCCGCGCGCGCACGCCGCGCAGCGATCCCGCCAGGTTGGGTCCGTGCCACGAGCCGTGATCGAAGGCCTGGTCAATGGATACCAGCAAGCTGTCGATGGGGCCGAGGGTCATGATCCGTCTCCGCTCCTGACTATTCGAAACGTGGGGTGTAGCCGTCGAGCACCGAGTAGGGATCGGGCCAGGGCAGCGGCCAGCCGAGGGCGTGGGCGGCGTGGCGCGTCCAGTAGGGATCCCACAAGTGCATCCGTGCCAGCGCGCACAGGTCCGCGCGGCCGGCGGCGAGGATCGTGTTGACGTCGGTGTAGGACGAGATGTTGCCCACCGCCATGGTCGCGATCCCGGCCTCGTGGCGGATGCGATCGGAGAACGGGGTCTGGAAGAGACGGCCATAGACCGGCTTGGCGTAGGGCACCGTCTGCCCGGCGGAGACGTCCACCAGGTCGCAACCGTGCTCGCGGAGCCGCTTCGCCACCTCCACCGCATCGGCCGGCTCCATGCCCCCCGGAGCCCAATCGACCGCCGAGATGCGGACGAAGAGCGGACGCTCGGCGGGCCAGGCGGCGCGCACCGCATCGAGGATCTCGAGGGGATAGCGCAGCCGGTTGTCGAGGCTGCCGCCATACTCGTCGGTGCGCCGGTTGGTCAGCGGCGAGATGAAGCTCGCCAGCAGGTAGCCGTGGGCGCAGTGGAGCTCGAGCA
>JAGQSE010000411.1 GCA_020439725.1 Acidobacteriota bacterium | reverse complement strand
GTCGTCGGTGGTGCGGGTGCCGGTGGGAGAGGGCGAGGTCGAAGCGCTGGCGGAGCGGCTCAAGGAGCTCCTGGCCGCTCCCGAGGCGCTCGCCGTGATGGGGCGGGCGGCACGTCGTCATGTCGCCGAGGTCCACGACCCGGCGGTGGCCGCCGCGGCGGTGGTCGAAGCCTGTCTCGAGCTTCGTGCCCTCGAGCCGCCGGGGCCTGTGCCCGCCCACGAGGAGGTGCCCACCACCCTCGCCTGGACCGCCGTCGATGCGCGGCTCGAGGTCGAGGGGGCGGAGGGGTCTTGGGCGCCGGGCTCGCGGCGGCGGCTCCGGTTGCGCCTCGAGAACCGTGGTCCGGCTCGCTGGCTCGCCGGGGAGAGCGGTCCCGGTGGCGTGGCTCTGGCGGTCAACCTCCTGCCGCTCGAGGGGGACGAGGAGGGGAGCGATCTCCTCGCCGGTCGGCCGTGGATCCCGTTGCCGCGACCGGTCGATCCCGGCGAAGCCTGGGAGCTCGAGGTCGAGGTCCGGCGGCCGCCGGGTCCTTGCCGGCTGCGCATCGAGCCCCATGTCCTCGGCGGCCCCGGCCTGGGCGGCGCAGCCCTGTGGCAGCGCGACCTGAGTTGACGGATTGGATCGGCCCGTCGCCGGCCGCTGGCGGCTCTGCGTCTACTCTTCGGTCGGAATCAGACCGAGGCGGCGCAGGATGTCGAAGCTGACCCGCCGCGCGGCGGTACCGTCGGCGCCTTCGGGCGCCTCGACATTGGTGGCGAAGACCACCTCGCGGCCGTCGGTGGCGCGGACGTGGCCGACGAACCAGCCGAGCCCGCCGCCGTCGTCGAGGTGACAGCTACCGGTCTTGCCGGCCACCTCCCAGCCGTCGCCGCTCTTCTGCACCAGGAGCTGCTCGACGTACCGCTGGTGGCGCTCCGCCACCGGCAGCTCGAGGCGGTACAGCTTGCGCAGGAAGCGCAGCTGCTCGCGCGGCGTGATCTTGAGCGAGGTGTTGAGCCAGAAACGGGTCTGGCCGGCGGAGATGTCGCGGTTGCCATAGTCGAAGCGGTCGAGGTACGCCTGCATCCGTTCGGGTCCGACCTGCGTGGCGAGGCCCTGGAAATACCACACCACCGAGTAGCGGATCGCCGAGCCGAGGTCCTGGTCCCGGGCCCACACCTCGTAGGGTTCCGGCGAGCCGTCCCAGCGACGCTCCGAGTCCTCCTCGCTGACCACACCGGTGTCGAGGCTGATCAGGGCGTTGGCGATCTTGAAGGTCGAGCACGGGGCGACCCGACGGTCGGCTCGTGGGTCGTTGTAGACCGCGAGCTCGTCGCCGTCGAGGTCCGAGGCGACGAAGGTGCCGTCCGAGAAGCCGGCGAAGGCGGATGCGAGATCGGGGGCGGTGGTCTTCACCGCCGCGGGTGGCGTGGCAGCGGTCTCGGGCGGAGGTGCCGGCGAGGCTTCCTGGCCCACCGCCGCGCCACTCGGCACACCCATCACGAAGAGGCCGGCCAGCAGGGCTTGCTTCCACATCGCGTGCTCCATCCTTTCGCTCGACGTCCCGCCCACGGTGTCCCCGGCACCGCGGCGCGAGCCAGCATAAGACCGAAGTCGCGGGCTCGACAACCCATGGCCGGAGCCACCCAGGCCTCGTTTTGGGCCGGCTTGTTCGAAGGGCGATCTCGCATGACCTTCAGAGTGAGAAGAGCCGGCTCTCCTTGGCCAATGCACAGTGTCTCATTCTGGAGTCAGTTTCGATATGCTGATATGGAGCATTTGCCTTGACCAGACATTGCGTGCATTGCTAGACTTAAATGATCAGACCCATTCACCAAAGGAGGTCGCCGTGAGTGATTCGAAGGACAGCATCGAGAGCAGAATCGACGAGATCGCCGCCTTCCGTCGCGAGAGCGAGTACGACCTGCGGGACGTCTCCCCGGTCTACGCGTCGCAGATGGAGTCGACCACCAGCGTCTTCGGCGAGCAGGGTCGCAAGGGTGGCCTGGCCCAGGTCCACCGCATCCTGATCGCCCTCGGCACCGCGGTCCAGGCGGGCTCCGAGTCGACCATCGACTGGACCATCACCCGCGCCCTCAACCATGGCGCCAACGAGGCGATGATCCTCGACGCCATCGACGTGGCGCTGCTCAACGGCGGCAACTTCACCGTCGCCAACGCCCGCTTCGCCTACCGCGCGCTCAAGTACCGCCTCTCGACCCGTCCCGCGGGCTCCGAGGAGGAGTTCCCGGTGATCTCGACGCCGGGTCACCTGCGCGCCGCCAGCGGCGCCTGATCTCGGTCGACATCGGCTTGTCCGGCGGCCCCACCGCACCGACCCCTCGTCGGTCGCGGCCGGGCCGCTGGGGCGGGCCGGGGTCCTGGCTGGGATCGCCGAGTCCGGTTCCTCGGCCCTGACATGGTCTTCTGTTCGCGACCGGAAGTAAGAAGGGCTTTGTCCGCTTCTCTCTGCCGGTCTTCCACCTCACGCTTCACGGACGGGAGGGCTGAGGCTTGCAGATCCTGCTGGTGAGTGCTCGTCGGTCCGCCTATACCGGGGAGAGCATCAGCGCTCCCCATCAGGGCATTCTTTCCCTCGCCTCGGTCCTTCGCGAAGGCACGTTCGCCGACACCCGCGGCGTCCACGTCGAGGTCCTCGACGATCAGCTCTTCGTCCTCGACCGCCCCTGGGCTCCTCCCAGCGTCTGTCTCGAAGGTCGCAGCCCCGATGTCGTCGGGGTCCAGTGCTCGACCTCGAGCTACAAGAACGCCCTCAAGATCCTCGACGAGGTCCGGGCCCGCAATTCGCGGGCGCTGCGGGTCCTCGGCGGGGTCGGCGCCGGCGAGCTGATGCTCCTCGACGGCAACGCGCTCGAGGCGTTCGGCGTCTACCGGCGGGATCCGTCGATCGACCCGCTTGCGGTCGACGAGGACCAGACGATCGTGCCC
>JAGQSE010000410.1 GCA_020439725.1 Acidobacteriota bacterium | reverse complement strand
ACCGCCGCCGGATCGGCGCCGGCATTCTGGCGGATGACGTCGACCCCCAGACGCCGGCCCCACAGCTGGAGCTGTTCGACCGCCGCGGCACGGAACGTGTCCCCGGCAGCGAGCAGCACGCGCTCGCCGTCGTCGAGGGCCCGCCGCGCCAGCTTGGCGATGGAGGTCGTCTTGCCGACGCCGTTGACCCCGACCATCAAGGTGACCAGGGGCACACCGGCGGTGCGCGGGGCCGGTTTGGGAGCGTCGAGGAGCAGCACCGCCATCTCGTCCGAGAGGATCTCGCGGATGCGGACGATGTCGCCGCCCTGGCCCGGCCGCACCTGGCTCTTGACCGCCTCGACCAGCTCGAGGGCGGTCTCGACGCCGAGGTCGGCGCTGATCAAGACCTCCTCGAGGTACTCGAGGGTGTCCTGATCGAGGGTCGCGCGACCTTCGATGGCGCTGCCCACCTTGTCGAGCAGCTCGGTGTGGGTCATCAACAGACCCCGTTTGAGCTTGCCCCAGAAGCCGCGGCGCTGGAGCGTCTCGGGGATCTGGGCCTCGGGGGCGATCTCGAGGCGTTCGTCGCCTCGGGTCTCGGGGGCTCGGCTCTTCTCGGTCATGGGGAGGCTCTCTATCGTGGGGCGGGTCCTCGAAGCGCGAGGACCCGTCATGGTCGGATCGGGAGGGCCCCGCCGGGGGGGCCTGTCGAGCGGCTACGGAGCGCGTCCGAGCCGTCGGTTCTCGAACGCCGTCGGTTTTCGAACCCTGTCAGTTCTCGAACAGCGCCTTGCGCACCTGCAGGGCGGCGTCCTCGAGGGTGTGCCGCGCGTGGGCCACCATCCCCGGTCGCCGCTGCACCATGGCCAGGAAGTAGCCGTCGGGCAGCGGCACGGCGTAGATGTGCATGGAGTCCTTGGCGATGTGCATCAACCGCGGCTCGCCCAGATCCCCTTCGGCCACCAGCCGCTCGAGCTGACGCAGGTAGATCCCGAGGTAGGCACCGACGACCTTGAGCTGGTAGGGCGTCAGGTCGTTGTAGGCCATGTCGACCGCCTCGCCGCTCTCGTCGACGAAGAGGACGCCGATGGCGTTCTCGTTGCGGGCCAGGAGGTCGGCGAGGATGTACTGGAACGGCATCATGGTCGGTGTCCTCGATCGGGCGCCTCGCGGAGCTGCGGCGGCTGCCTGGACGTGATCTTCTCGCGACGGCGCCCGCGGATCAACCGGAAGCCACCGCCGCGTCCGCCGGCGCGCTCACCGGCGCCGTCCGCGCCGGCTGGATCTCGCCGCGGTCGACGGCGGAAAGGAACGCGGTGACGACCTTGGCGTCGAACCTGGCACCGGTCAGCTTCTTGATGGTTTCGACGGCGTAGTCGAGGGTGTAGGCGTTCTGGTAGGGCCGGTTGGTGGTGATGGCGTCGAAGGTGTCGGCCACCGCAACGATCCGCGCCATCAGCGGGATCTGCTCGCCCCGGAGACCGTCCGGGTAGCCGCGGCCGTTCCAGTTCTCGTGGTGCCAGCGGATCACCGGCAAGGCTTCGCGCAGCTGCTCGATGGAGGTCATGATCTCGGCGCCGATCACCGTGTGCGCCTTCATCTGCTCGTACTCCTCCGGCGACAGCACACCGCCCTTCTTGAGGATCCGGTCCTCGACCCCGATCTTGCCCACGTCGTGGAGCAGCGCCGCGATCCAGATGCGGTTCTGGAAGTCGTCGGCCAGCCCGAGGCTGCGCGCGATGGCGCGGCTCACCGAGGCGACGCGCTCCGAGTGACCGCGGGTGTAGGGGTCCTTGGCGTCGATGGCGGCGGTGAAGGCGCGGAGCGAGCCGATGAACAGCTCGCGGTTGGCCTGGGCCGCGCGCTGGAGCTGGCGGACGTACTTCTCCACCGTGCCGCCCATGGCGTTGAAGTCGCGCGCCAGATCCGCCAGCTCGAAGCGCAGACCCTGCGTGTCGACGCGGCTGGTGAAGTCGCCCTCGGCGATGTCATGGGTGGTGCTAGCAAGGCGCTGGATCGGCTGCCCGATCCAGCCCGACGCGAGATAGGCGACGATCAAGGCCAGCACCACGAGGATCAGCGACGACACCAACGCCGTCACCATCAATCGCCGGACGTTCGAGAAGGCCGACGACTCGGGCCGGTGTACGACCACACCCCACCCGGGCTCCTCGATGGGACTGACGATGGCGATCATCCGCTGGTTCTCGCCATCGATGTTGACCTTGAAGATCTCGGTCAGGGGCATGGGACGCTGGATGAAGCTCGAGATCAGCTCCGAGTCGAGGAGCGCCCGGCGACGGGCCTCGGACGCGGTGCTGGCCCAGATCAGCTGCCCCTGGCGATCGATCAGGAAGACGTCGCCGGAGTCGGAGGCGCCGCCCCCCTCCGCCAGGCTGGCGAAGAGCCGGGGCGAACGCAAGACCCCCCCCAGGATGAGCGCCGGCGCCCCGTCCTCGATATCGACGGGCACCGCCAGCACGACGCTCGGCTCACCCCCCTCGGCGCCGTCGACGAAGCGATAGACCACCTTGCCGTCGTCCACCGCCTCGCTGAAGGCCATGGCCACCTGCGACTCGACCGCCGGCGCCAGCTCCGCCGACGAGAAACGCGGTCCCTGTCCCGAGCGGTCGACGAGCATGAGGAGCGGCCAGTCGTGGTGCTGGCGCAAGAAGTCCTGGAGGAACGCGGCGACGGGCTCGGAACGCAGCACTTCCTCCGGGGTCCGGTCCCCCGCCGCCGCCATCAGCGCCCCACCGAGCAGCTGGAGCTCGTGGCGGCTCGACTCGAGGTAGCGATTCATGTCCCGCGACAACGCCTCGGCGGTGCGGGTCAGATCGGTCTGTTCCTGGGTGTAGAGGAGGTCCTGGGTCGGTCCCGTGAGCACGGCCGTGCTGATGCCGAGAGGGATGACACCGGCAAGCAGGATGAGCAGAAAGAGGACTTGTCGTAGCTTGAGGGTCTTCGCCATCAACCGCCACTCTCCGGACGGCACCGAGACGGAGCACGTCCCAGCGAGCCGGCGGGGGGGCGGGCCGGGCCGAGCATTCGCGACATTATATGCCAAGCGGCGAGCGAGAGCGCTTGCGCAACCCTTGGAGCGGTTTGGCGCCCGCCGTCGCCGTCAAGCCCTTCGCCGCCGCCGGTGGCCGACGCGGGCCGTCAGACCTCCCCGGCGACGCCGGTCGGCGGCTCAGCCGGCGGCCGCCGCCCAAGGGTCTTCGAGGAACGCCTCGAGATGCTGCCGCACCTCAGCGGGTTCGACCCCGCGGACCATCTTGCCCTCCCCCACCGCCGCCGGCAGCACCCAGACGAGGCCGTTCTCGAGCGCCTTCTTGTCACGGCCCATGGCCTCGAGGAGCGCCTCGGCGTCGAGGGTGGGCAGGGACGGCAGCCCGAAGCGCCGGAGCAGGCGCCGGAGCCGCTCGGCGACCGGTGCGTCGAGGCCGTTCTGCTCCGCCAGGCGGGTCGCGAAGAGCATGCCATAGGCCACCGCGTCGCCGTGGCGCAGCCCGCGGTACTCGAGCACCGACTCGATGGCGTGGGCCAGCGTATGGCCGAAGTTGAGGAGACGCCGCTGGTCGCCCTCGCGGGGGTCCCGCTCGACGACCCGGAGCTTGGCCCGGGCGGTGGCCAGCACCACCGGCTGGAGCGCATCGGCGTCGGCATCGAGCAGGCGATCGAGGTCGCGTTCGACGCGCTCGAGGAGCAAGGGGTCCAGGATCAGCGCGGTCTTGACCACCTCCGCCAGGGCCGAGCGGACCTCGTCCCGGGGCAGCGTAGCCAGGAGGTCGACATCGCTGACCACCAACGCCGGGTGATGGAAGAGCCCGATGGAGTTCTTGGTGGCGCCGAGGTCGATGGCGGTCTTGCCACCCAACGCCGCGTCGACCTGGGCCAGCAGCGTCGTCGGCTGTTGCAGGTACTCGACGCCGCGCAGGAAGCAGCCGGCGACGAAACCCGCCAGATCCCCGACGCTGCCGCCACCGAACGCGATGACCCGGCTGTCGCGCTTGCCGCCGGCGGCGAGCATCTCGCACCACAACCGGCCGGCGTGCTCGAGGCTCTTGGCCTCCTCACCGTCGGGCACCGTCAACACCTTGACCCGTGCCGCGGGGGCCGCCAACGCTTCGACCGCGGCGCGGTGCAGCTCGAGCACCCGCGGGCTCGAGATGACGAAGGCCAGCCGGCCGGCGAGCCATTCGCCCACCATCGGGCGAGCCGCCGCCGCCGCGTCGCGACCGACGAAGACCGTGGTGGTGCCACCGGGATGGCGCAGACTCAGACGATCAACCCCCTCCGCCAAGGCTCAGGCCTCCCCGCCGCCGGAGCGCTTCAAGGCGAGCCCCAGCTCGTCGAGCTGCGCCGCGTCGACGGTCGACGGCGCCTCGGTCATCAAACAGGTGGCGGAAGCGGTCTTGGGGAAGGCGATGACGTC
>JAGQSE010000409.1:16029-21773 GCA_020439725.1 Acidobacteriota bacterium | reverse complement strand
GAGCGGCCGGCCTTGGGGGTCGCGGCCCAGGGCGACCACCCAGGCGAAGGCGGTCATCTCGCCACCCTCGTCTTCGATGCCGCCTTCGACCCCGAAGCACAGGTCCGCGTCGGGGCGGAGCGCGGCGACGCCCTGGGCGCGGTTGCGGGCTCCCTCGAGGGTCTCGGCGTCGGTGAGCGGCTGGTCGGCGACCCCCGAGGGCACCGACAGCCCTTCGCTGGTGACCGCGTGGTCGGGGAACATCCGCGCATACCCCAGCTCGGCGGCCCGTAGCTTGACCGGGTTGGCCGAGGCGACGACGATCTTCATGGATCCTCCGAATCGGTTTCGGGGCGCGCTCGTCCCGGTGGGTCGGGATCGAGCTCGACATGGATCGTGGTGCTCGCCGCCGCCAGCCGCTCGAGCACCAGCTCCCGGTCGGTACCGATCACCGTCAGATGGCCGACTTCCTGGCCGAGGCCCTCGCGCTCGGGAACACGCTGGCCGGGCCGCAGACGGAGCTGGGCTCGCGCCACCCCGGGAAGCCGTCGCGCCGCCTCGAGACCGCGCACCGAGCGCACGGTGCCGGACCCCGGGTGGAGCACGCGCACCGCCGCCAAGCCGCGGGGGGTGGTGGGGAGCTCGGGCCTCTGGCCGACCTCGAGACGGAGCACGGCACGCCACGGGTCGAAGCCGTACACCCGCTCGAGGAGCTCCATCAGGTGCCCCCCCGGCGGTCGGGCGGCGACCTCGCCGAACACCGGCCCGTGGTCGGTGAGAAAGAGCTCGAGATGGGTCATGCCGCGGCCGACGCCAAGGGCGTGGACGGCGGCACGGTTGAGCTCGAGGACCGCGCCCAAGGTGCGGGCGGGCACCGGCGCCGGAACCAGGTTGACCCAGCGCGGCTCGGTGTACTCGGTGGGATTGACGAGCAGAGCCTCGCCATCGGCCCAGAAGGTCTCGAGGGACATCTCGACACCGCGCACCCAGCGCTCGGCCATCCAGCCCTCGGGTAGACGGTCGGGAAGGTCGCCACGGCGGCGGACGATGCGTACGACCCGGCTTCCCGAGCCCCGGCGTCCCTTGAGCACCAGCGGCAGACCCAGCTTGCCGATGAGCTCCGCCGCGGTGAGGGGGCCTTCGTCGTCGCCCAGGAACTCGGTGCAGGGCAGACCTGCGGCACGGATGCGGCGTTTCATGACCAGCTTGTCCGTGCAGGCGGTGGCGGCGTCCGTCGACAGGCCGGGGAGACCGAGGGCCTGGCGGATCCGCGCCGCGGGTTCGACGGCGCGTTCGGTGAGCGCGACGACGCCGTCGAGTCGCCGTTCCGGGTCGAGCCGGTCGGCGAGCGAACGCCAGTCTCGATCCCGGTCGAGCCCGGCGGTCCGCGTCACCCGGCAGCGCGCCCGGCGCGCCGCGGAGGGCAGACGCTCGGCGACCACCGACACCTCGAAGCCGAGGCCGAAGGCCGCATCGAGGGCGTCGCGGCGGTAGCCGACGAGAAGGATCCGCCGCGGACCCTCGGCGGTGCTCTGGAGCCCACCTGCCATGACGGCGGAAAGTATGCCAGAGGTGCGGCGGCGGCCGGGAACCTGGGCTACGCCGCCGCATGCGCCGTGCTAACCTGCCAGTTCCCTGGCGTCCCGAGCCGCTCCTCCCGCCGACCGGTGGTGGGGGCGAGGCGCCGGCTGCGAGGCAGCTCATGAGTCAGGTCCACTGCCAGCGCTTCGACATCGATCCGGAGATCGTCCACGTCGCACGCCACCTTCGACGTCGCGGCGGCCGGGCGTTGCTCGTCGGCGGAGTGGTGCGCGACCTGCTGCGCGGGCTCCCGGCCAAGGACTTCGACCTCGAGGTCTACGGACTGCCCCTCGAGCGCCTTGAGGCGGCGCTGTCCGAGCTCGGCGAGGTGATCGCCGTCGGTCGCGCCTTCGGGGTGCTCAAGGTCAAAGGGCTCGACGCCGATTTCTCGATCCCGCGGCGCGACTCGAAGACCGGCCGCGGCCACCGCGGCTTCGTCGTCGACCTCGATCCCGAGCTCGACTTCACCGACGCCGCGAGGCGCCGCGACCTGACCGTCAACAGCATCGCCTACGACCCTCTCACTGGCGAGATCCTCGACCCCTTCGACGGTCGGGGTGACCTCGAGCGGGAGGTGCTGCGGGCCACCGACGCCCGGACCTTCCCCGAGGACTCGCTCCGCGCCCTACGGGTCGCGCAGTTCCGCGCCCGCCTCGAGATGGAGCCCGACGCCGAGCTCGTCGCCCTGTGCCGGGGTCTCGATCTTTCCGACCTGCCCGGCGAACGGCTCTACGAGGAGATCAAGAAGCTCCTGCTCAAGGCGCGGCGGCCGTCCCTCGGCTTCGAGTTTCTCGAGAAAACCGCTCTGCTGCGCTTCTTCCCCGAGCTCGAGGCCATGGTCGGTGTGGCCCAGGACCCGATCTGGCATCCCGAGGGCACCGTCTGGGAGCACACGCTGATGGTGGTCGACGAGGCGGCGGCGCTCCGGCAGGGGCAGGAGGCGGAGGACCTGGCGCTGATGTTCGGTGCGCTGTGCCATGACATCGGCAAGCCGGCGACGACCTTCGAGAAGGACGGCCGCATCGTGTCGCCGGGGCACGACGAGGCCGGGGTCGAACCGACCCGCTCGCTGCTGGGCCGCCTGCGCGCGTCGCACAAGCTCACCGACCAGGTGGTGGCTCTGGTGCGCTTCCACCTGGCGCCGACGCTCTTGCCCAAGGGCGGCGCGACCGCGCGGGGCTACCGGCGGCTGGCACGGCGGCTGGCCGAGGCCGAGGTCAGCCCCCGGCTGCTCTACCGCCTCGCCCGTTCGGACCACTTCGGTCGCACCACCCCCGACGCCCTGGCGCGCCAGTTTCCCGGTGGCGACGAGTTCCTGCGCTCGATGGAAGAGGTGGTCCAGCCGGAGGTGGGCATCCACGACGTCGTCCTCGGCCGTCACCTCATCGCCCGCGGGCTCCGCCCGGGACCCGACTTCGGTCGTCTCCTCGACGCCTGCCGAGAGATCCAGGACGAGACCGGCTGGACCGACCCCGACCGCATCCTCGACCAGGTCCTCGCCGGGTCGGCGGAACGCTAGCGCGCCGGTCTCACAGCGCCGGTGTTCGGACCATTCCGCTGCCGAGACAGATTTCTCCGTCGTAGAACACCGCGAACTGCCCCGGGGCGATACCCGGGTCGGGCTCCGCGATGTCGACCCGGGCGCCGCCGTCGGGCAGCGGTCCGAGACGGCAGGGGAGGAGCGCGCCGCCGTGACGCAGGCGTACGGTGAGGCTGCCGGACGATCGGCCGGACGATGGCTCGAGGGCGGCCGGCGGCTCGCCGAGCCAGTGGAGCGCCTCGACCACGAAGGCGGTGGGTGCCCGCTGCCACAGCCGATCGCCATGGGTGACGAGCAGGCGGTTGGTCTCGGGGTCCTTGGCCACCACGAACCACGGGCCTCCCGAGAGCCCGAGCCCCTTGCGTTGGCCGATGGTGTGGAACCAGTGGCCGCGGTGCTCGCCGAGGACCTTCCCGCTGTCGGCGTCGACGATCTCACCGGGTGCCTCGCCCAGGTGGTGGCGGACGAAGTCGCGGAAGGGGATGCGCCCGAGGAAGCAGATCCCCTGGCTGTCGGGGCGGCGGCGGTTGGGCAGCCCGAGCTCGTCGGCACGCCGCCGGACATCCTGCTTGGTCATCGTGCCGAGGGGAAACCGGCTCCGTTCGAGCTGCTCGGCGGAGAGACGGGCGAGGAAGTAGGTCTGGTCCTTGACCGGGTCGGGGCTCCTGGCGAGGAGGGCCCGGCCGCCGCGCTCGATCCGTCGCGCGTAGTGTCCGCTGGCGACCGCGCCGTAGTCGCCGCCGATGGCGTCGGCGAAGGCACCGAACTTGATCTGCTGGTTGCACAGCAGGTCCGAGCTCGGTGTCCGGCCGGCGCGCAACTCGTCCAGGGTGTAGGCGACGACGCGGCGTTCGTACTCGCGTTGGAACGGGACCACCTCGAGGGGCACCCCCGCGTCGCGGCACACCGCGCGGGCATAGGCCAGGTCGTCCTCCCACGGGCACTCGCCGAGGAAGGCGAGCTCGTCCTCGAGCCAGATCTTGAGATAGAAGGCGGTGACGTCGCGCTCGCCGGCGGCGAGGAGGAGGTGGAGCGCCACCGAGCTGTCGACACCGCCGGAGAGCAGCACCGCGGTCCTGGTCCCGGGGCTCCGGTTCGGTGGCGATGCGGAGACGACGGACTGGGGGGCGCTCATCGGGTGCTCTCTCGGTCGAGCCCCTGATCCTACCAGCCGGCCGGGTGGCAGCGCCGGTGGTATCCTGCGGGCTCTGAAGTGGGGAAGAGGAGGGTTCGGGTGGAAGCCGAGCTGCCGACCGTCGCCATCATCGAAGACAACAGCGATAGCCGCCTGCTGCTCAAGGTGATGCTCGAGGGGCGCTACCGGGTGCGGACCTATGGCGACGGTCGCGAGGGCATCGAGGGCCTGCGGGTCGAGCGGCCGGACATCCTGATCCTCGACATCTCGTTGCCGATCATGGATGGCTACGAGGTCGTTCGCCGGCTGCGGCACGACATGGCGCTCAAGGACGTTCCGGTCATCGCTCTCACCGCTCATGCCCTCGACCACGAGCTCGAGCGACTGATGCGGGCGGGGTTCCAGGACTTCGTCGCCAAACCGATCCTCGACGAGGAGGTGCTCTTCGAGGCCATCGACCGGCTGCTCCCCAGATCGAGCCGCCCGATCCCCATCGTCCCGGATCGTCCTCGGGGCTGAGCCGGGGCCTCGCGGAGCCTCGCATCGGTACTCCGGCGGGCCGTGGCAGGGCGAGTCTGCTAAACTTGAGTTCTGTGATGGACTTCAAACACATCGGCACGGCGCTGCGCTGGTTGCGCACGCAGCGGCTGCAGAAGCAGCGTGAGGTGGCCCGCTCCGCCGGCATCACCCCGGCGATGCTCAGCGCCTACGAGACCGGCAAGCACCGGCCGAGCCTCGACACCACCGAGCGGGTCCTCGAGGCCCTTGGCTGCGATGTCGTCGACCTGACCAACGCGTTGCAGATGGTCATCGAGTCCGAGCGTCGCCGGCAGCCCGAGGCGCGGCAGCCGAGGACGAGCCCCAGACCCTCCAGCCAGCTCCAGGGCCGCTTCCATGATCTGGTGCGCCAGACCCTCGAGTCCGCCGAGGTGACACCCGAAGAGGAAGCGGTGCTGGTCAGCATGCTGCCGGGTCTCCTCCGACTGGTCCGCCACCTCAAGAGCTGACCGTGGACCGGCCGTCGCGGCGCCCGCCGGGGCCGCGACGCCCGCTCGAGGTCGTCGCCCCACCCTTGGCCGAATCCACACGCGCCTCGACCGCCCACCGTCTCTGGGCGCTCGTCTTGGGATTCCTCGCGGTTTCCGCGTGCGGCCCCGCACCGCCGGCAGCCCACGACGGTCCCAACGTCGTCCTGATCTCCCTCGACACGCTGCGTGCCGACCACCTGGGCTGCTACGGCGCACCCGGCGATCCGACACCACACCTCGACGCCCTCGCCGCCACCGGGTTGCGCTTCACCGGCGCCGCCTGCCCGATGCCCGTGACGCGGCCGTCACATTTCACGATGCTCACCTCGCTCTACCCGCGCGCCCATGGCGCCATGAGCAACGCGGCGACGCTGAGCCCGGACGCGGGCACCGTGACCGAGGTGTTCGCCGCCGCCGGCTACCGCACCGCCGCCTTCACCGGCGTCAAGCTCCTGGCGCCGGGCTCCGGCGCCGAGCGCGG
>JAGQSE010000409.1:6302-15852 GCA_020439725.1 Acidobacteriota bacterium | reverse complement strand
CCGCCGGGGCTCGAGGAGGAGCTGCCGGTGTTCTCGCGTCCGGCGCTCCGCCCGCTGCTGGCGCGCACCGGAGGTGACCTGCCACAGGAGGTCCTCGACTACGCGTTGGCCCAGTACACGGCGGAGGTGAGCTATACGGACCACTGGGTGGGCGAGCTCCTCGCCACCCTCGCCGCGACCGGAGTCGACCAGGGGACGCTGGTGGTAGTGGTCGCCGACCACGGCGAATGCCTAGGCAAGGGGACCTACTTCGAGCACGGCACCTGCCTCGATCAGGGCGCGGTGCACGTGCCGCTGCTCCTGCGGCTGCCGGGGAAAGCGCGCACCGGGGTGGTCGACGGAGCCGTCGAGCTCCTCGATCTCGCGCCGACGATGCTCGAGGTGGCGGGGTTGCCGGTGCCTGCCGCCTTCGCCGGTCGCTCTCTGCTGGCACCGCGCCCCGACGATTCGGTCGCCATCACCGAGCACCCGCTCTACGACCCGGGTGCGGTCGATCGTCGCGAGGAGCGCCGTGACTTCCTGGTGTCGGTGGCCGGGCAGCCGATTCGCGACGTCGAGGCCGGAGACCTGGTGGCGGTCCGCGACGGGCGGTGGAAGCTGCTGGTCGGCGAGGGCGGCCGTGCTCGGCTCTACGATCTGGCCGAGGACCCCGACGAGGAGCGGGACCTCACCACCGAGCACCCCGAGGTCGTCGACCGGCTCCAGCGTCATCTGCGCGCCTGGCTGGCGCGCTACCCGACGCCACCGGACCAACCTTCCGAGATCGACGCCGAGCTCGAGAAGACGCTGCGTTCCCTCGGCTACTGAGATGCCGGCCGGTGGCCGGCACGGAAGGCGTCGATCTCCGCCGCCGGGTGCCGCTTCATGCGCACGATCGTCGCGCGTTCGTCCTGCTCGTTGACGTGGGGACTGAAGTACTCCCAGACGATCTCACCATCGGGGGTGACCTCGAAGGCCCGGCCGCGGTCCGATTCGGCGATCAACGTGTCGCCGTTGGCCAACCGCTGGGCCGAGCCGCGGCTCAGCGTGAAGAATCCCTCGGGTTGCTCGTCGCGGTATTGCCACACGATCTCACCGGTCGCCGGGTCGACCTCGACCACCCTCGACCAGCCGCGCTCGAGGCCGTTGTCGAAGACCAGCAGGTGACCGTTGGCCAGCCAGCTGGCGTCGTGAGGGCCCGACAGCACGCCTTGCCCCCAGGCCCAAACCAGCTCTTTCGTCCGCCAGTCGAGGATCGCCACCGTGTCCTGGTGGCGGCTGCACACCAGGACGTTGTCCGGGCCGAAGAGCGGGTAGCGGTCAGCGAGCTCGGGGTAGGGGTTCCATTGCACCGAGTTGAGGTGGAAGAGATCGACCGCGACGTCGCCGTCCTGGGTCTCCTTCGCCGCCACCGGCTGGAAGGTGAAGGGGAAGGGGCCGGCGCGGAAGAGATCGTAGGCGGAGACCTCTTCGAGGACCTCGCCGCCCCGGCCCAGGAGCGTCAGCCGGTTGTCGTAGAGCCGCTCCGAGCCGGCGATCTCCGGCGCGTCGCGATAGCCGGCGGTGAGCACCAGGAGGCCTTCGCCGGGGGTCTCGGACAGGTCGTGGTGCGCCGGCAGCCGACGCTTCCAGCGCAGCTCGCCGGACCAGCCGAGCCGCGCGACGTAGCGCAGCTCATAGGGCTTCAGGCCTGGCTCCTCGTCCATGCCGATGACCGCGACGTCGCCGTTTTCTAGCAGCAGGATGTTCGACCATTGCCGGCAGTGGGGAAGGGTCCACTGGATGAGCGCCCGACCGGTGGCGCTCAGCAGCTCGGCGCTGCACAGCGAGCGGTGGGTGGTGAGGTTGTAGCCGGGCTCCGAGCGCGCTCGGTCGAGGACCACCACCCCGCTCTTGTCCCGGTCCTCGCCCGCGGCGGTGAAGCCGGTGTAGGGCAGCGCGCGGAGGTCGTCGACGCTCGGCATCTCGCCGCGTTCGCCCGCCGGCGACGGGTCGGTCGTGGTCGTGGAGGCGGCTGAGTCGGGCGGTCCGGTGGTTTGACCGCCACAGCCGGCGGCGGCCAGAAGCACGAGGCCCAAGAGGCTGGCGGCGCGGGGCGTCAAGAGAGTCCCGCTACGAGGTCTTGCCACCGGTCTTGTCGCTCTTCTTCCTGCGCGACAGCAGGCCGAGGACACGGCTGGCGAAGTCATCGGAGAGACCCAACCGGCGCTTCAAGGTTGAGTAGAGGGCCACGGCCTCCTTGTCGAGCCAGATGAGCGGCGCCTTCCAACCCTCGCCGGGGCGGGCGCGATAGGCGGTCGAGCGGCCGCGATAGGAGGGGTCCGTCTCCTCGGTGTAGTAGTAGAGCGCCAGGCTCTTGCGGGTCACCGTCTCGGGACACTCGATGGCGTCGGGATAGCCGTGGAAGGAGTCGTCGTCGGTGTTGAAGATCACCGCGTGGTTCAAGAGCGGCAGCACCTTCGCCTCGCAGCGCTTCATTTCGCGATCCCACAGCTCGAGGGCGCCGCCCCAGGTTTCTTCCCAGCCTTCGTTCAAGAACAGGATGAGATTGCAGCGCCGGCGCCAGTGCGTCTTGTGGTGGTGCATCGTGAAGTCGGCGTGGAGGTTCAAGAAGCCTCCGCGCTCGGTCTGATGCATGCCGCCGCCCTCGAGGGTCGGGTCGGGCATCAGCCCCGCGATGCCGGTCAGCTTCGACAACCAGGCCACGAACCGTGGCGAGCCGAGCTCGTCGACGACGCGGCCGATGATCTCGGGGAAGGCCTCACGATGGGTATTGCCGAGCTTGTTCTCGTTGAAGTGCTTGTACTGGATCCACGAGGCGGCGTCGGGGGCCGGGAAGGCCGCCTCGAGCCGCTGCGCCAGCTCGGGGTCGAGGAGGCCGTCGAGATGGATGTGCGGATAGGGACGGTTCGAGCGATACCGCGCTTCGAGCTCGGGGAGCCGGCTTTCCCACCGCTCGTAGTCGAAGAGCGTCTCGGTGGTCTCGGCGCCGGTTGGGGTGGTGGTGGGCATGGGCGTGTCTCCGGGCTCATCCAACGTGGAGCGGTCGTCGCGGGGCCGGGGCCGGCGCCGTGGGTGGCGGCGGTCAGCCGGTGTAGCCGAGGGACTCGAGGGCCTTGCGCGTCTCGTCGTCGGTGAGCTCCTGCGGCGCGCGGCCGGCGAGCTCGTCCTCGAAGGTGGTGAAGAGGTACGACAGCTGCTTCTGGAGCTCCTCGGGCAACGCCGTTCCGGGCTCCGGGGCGAGCAGCATTCCCGCGTTGCCACGATAGATCCTACCGTCGCGGTCGGCCAGGTAGAAGAGGTTGTGGTCGAGCACCACAACGCTGCCGTCGAGCCGCCGGTCGAGGTAGGGCTTGCGATAGGTGCGGCGCATGCCGAAAGCGCGGGCCGGGCGGTCGAGGGGCCGCGTCAGATCGCGGCCATGCCCCACCGAACCATCGACGCCGGCGAGGCCGAGGACGGTGTCGGCGACGTCGATGGAGCCGACCACGTCGCTGCGGTGGCCGAGTTCGAGGAGCGACGAGCGGATCATGCACGGGACGTGGATCTGCCCCGGCGTCAGCCGCCGGCCGTGGGCCAGCGAGCCGTCCTCGCCAAAGCTCTCGCCGTGGTCGGCAAGGATCACGACGTGGGTGCGATAGCGGTCGCCCTGCTCATCCAGGCGCTCGAGGAGCCGTGCGAGGTTCTGGTCGAGGAAACGCAGGTCGAGGTCGTAGAGGTCGTGGGACTCGGCGATCGCCTGCTCGACGTTCTCACCCTCCTCGGCGCGATCGAGGATCTGGCTCGGTGTGACGGTGGGGCCGTCGCCGGTGTCGCCATAGGGCGCGTGGGCGTCGAAGAAGTGGAACCAGAGGAACTGCCGGGGCGCGTCGGTGTCGTCGAGGAGCGCCAGGGCCCGGTCGACGATGGAGTCGGAGAGCGAGTAGAAGCGCTGGGGTGTCTGAGCACCGCCGTCCTCGTCCTCTTCACCGTCCTCGTGGGCGACGGTTTCTGCGTCGCCGCGCCAATCGGTTCCGGGCTGTCCGCGATCGAAATGGTCGTCGTAGTGATCGAAGCCCTGGTCAAAACCGAACACCGCCGACAATGGGAAGGAGGCGACCACCGCCGATGTCGACCACCCGGCCGCCTTGAGGTGCTCGGCGACGGTCTCGAGCTCCGCCGGCAGGCGCTGGCCGTTGCGCGTCAGCCCATGCTGCCAGGGGTGGAGGCCGGTGAGCATCGAGGCGTGCGACGGCTGGGTCGTCGAGGTGGCGGAGAAGCAGTGGTCGAAGGTGGTGGAGGCGTCCCCCCAGGCCTTGAGCTTGGGCATGGCGGTGGGACGCCCCTCGCCGCCCTCGACGGCGTCGAACCGCAGGGTGTCGAGGGTGATGAGCACGACCCGGTCGCCGGGCTCCCGCGGGCTGCAGCCCGGGAGGGCGAAGAGCACGAGCAGGAGCAAGCCGTGGCGGAGCCGGGGGCGCCGAGCGCTGGTGAAGACCATGGACCTCGAAGCGGCTGAAATGTCGGAATCTCGGTGGGGTCGATGCCGTGATTCGGGGAGCGAAAAGTATAGCACGCGGGACCGGGGGAACCCGGGAGATCGGGTAGCATGCCGGCCATGGATGGGGATCGGAAATCGCCAGGGCGCCTTCGCGCGGCCGCGGCCCTCCTCGCCGCTGCCGCGCTGGTCTTGGGCGGGTGCGGCTCGCCGGGGACCAACGGCCCGGATCCGCTCCGGGTCTTCGGCGCCGCCTCCCTGGCCGACGCGCTGGTCGAAGCCGCCGCGGCCTTCGAAGCGGTTCAGGGGATGAAGGTCGAGCTCAACCTCGCGGGTTCGAGCTCGCTGGCGCGCCAGATCGTCGCCGGAGCTCCGGCGGACGACTTCCTGTCCGCCGATCCGGTGCAGATGGAGGTGGTGGTGGCCGCCGGGCGGATCGGCCGACGGGACGTCGTCGACCTCTTGGGCAACCGGCTGGTGGTGATCGTACCGGCCGCGTCGCGGACCGCGGCGCTGGCCGGCCCCGCGGGTCTCCTGGACTTCGATCACCTGGCGCTGGCGGACCCCACCGCGGTGCCCGCCGGGGTCTACGCGCGCACCTGGCTCGAGGGCCTGGGGCTCTGGCACCGGCTCGAAGCCCGGGTGGTGCCCGCCGGTGACGTCCGCGCCGCCCTCGCTGCCGTCGCCGGCGGTCACCTGCCGGCGGGGATCGTCTACGCCACCGACGCGGCCTCGACCGACGGCGTGCGTGTCGTCTACCGTGTGCCCGAGGGCGAGGGCCCGGCGATCCGCTACCAGGCCGGCGTCGTCGCCGGTCTCGGGCCCGAGCGCCGGGCGGCTGCCGAAGCCTGGCAACGCTTCCTCGCCGGGGCAGCGGCTCCCATCTTCGAGCGCCACGGCTTCACGATGCTCCGCTTGGAGAGCGATCGAGGGTGATCGGGGGTGCCATGGGCCAGGATCTCGCAGGCATCGTCCTCTTCACCCTCGCCGCGGCGGCGGCAAGCACCGCCTGGATCCTCGTCCCCGGTCTGCTCCTCGCCTGGTTGCTGACCTCGCACCGGCTTCGCGGCCGCGCCGTCCTCGAGACCCTCGTCACCCTGCCGCTGGTCCTGCCGCCCACCGCCGTCGGGTTGATCCTGCTGCTCCTCTTGGGCCGCGGCGGCCCCCTCGGCGGTTGGTTGCACGAGACCTTCGGCCTTGACGTCGCCTTCACCCGCGGCGCGGTGGTGATCGCCGGCGGGATCATGGCGCTGCCGCTCCTGGTGCGCACCGCGCGCGGCGCTCTCGAGGACGTCGACCCGGCTCTCCTGGCGGTGTCCCGCAGTCTCGGCCGGAGCTCCTGGGCCACCTTCGTCGAGGTCCAGCTCCCCCTCGCCTGGCGCGGCGTCCTCGGTGGCCTGGTGCTCGCCTTCAGCCGAGCCCTGGGCGAGTTCGGCGCCACCATCGTCGTCGCCGGCAACATCCCGGGACGCACCCAGACCCTCGCCCTGGCCCTCTTTCAACGCGTCCAGACCGGTCGTGACGACGAGGCGCTGGTGCTCGCCGGCATGGCGGCTATGCTGGCTTTCGTGGCCCTCCTCCTGAGCCAGTGGCTGAGCGCCCGCGGGGATCGCTCGGTGGGCCGTCGCGGCACCGGTGTCGTGGGGTATCCGCGATGAAGGACCAGCCGCTGCTCCACCTCGACGTGCGCGCCGACCAGGCGGGGTTCCGGCTCGAGGTCCAGGCCTCGTTGGGACCGGCGGCGGCGGTCCTGGGGCCCTCCGGGGCGGGCAAGACGACGCTCCTCGAGGTCCTCGCCGGGCTGCGCTGGGCGAAGGGGCGGATCCGTCTCGGCGACCGCGTGCTCCAGGACTCGGAGGAGGGCGTCTACCTGCCGCCGGAGCGCCGGCAGCTCGGGTATGTGCCGCAGGAAGGAGCGCTCTTCCCCCACCTCTCGGTGCGCCGCAACCTGCTCTTCGGTCGTACCTCGAGCCTGCGCACGCACCGCTTCCAAAGCCCCGAGGAACGCCGCGAGTTCGAGCGCCTGGTCGAGGCCCTCGACCTGGGAGGGCTCCTCGAACGGGTGCCGGCGTCCCTGTCGGGAGGAGAGCGCCGCCGGGTGGCCCTCGGTCGCGCCCTCCTCGCCCGCCCCCAGCTGCTGCTCCTCGACGAGCCCACCACGGGGCTCGACGGCGAGCGGGCACGGGCCGCCCGAGGTCTCGTCCAGCGCCTCCGGGACGAGCTCGAGGTGCCGATGCTCCTCGTCACCCATCGGCCCGAGGAGGCCCTGGCGCTGGCCCACGAGGTGCTTCTCCTCGAGGGGGGAAGGGTGCGTGCCTGCGGCCCCGCCGAGGCGGTGATGCGCCGGCCCGAGGTCCTCGCCAGCTGGCCCGAGTGGGCCGGTGAGAACCAGGTACGAGGTCGCGTGCTGCGCCACGATGTCCAGGCCGGCACTAGCACCGTCCAGCTCGACGACGGGCCGACAGTGAGCGTGCCGCTCATCGCCGGCGCCGAGCCGGGCGCCGAGGTGGTCCTGGGCGTCGGTGCCGAGGAGGTCCTCATCGCCACCGATCAGCCGAGCGGGCTGTCGGCGAGGAACGTCCTCGGCGCCGTGATCGACGAGCTCGTCACCCTCGGTTCGGTGGTCTACGTGCGGGCCGGCGGCTGGTATGCGAGGCTGACGCCGGCGGCGGTGGGGGAGCTCGAGCTCGAGACCGGGCGCCCCATCTGGCTGGTGATCAAGACCCACAGCTGGCGCGTGGTCGCGCTCTGAGTCAGCCCGGTGACAGGACGCAGTGAGCCGGTCAGGGGCTGCGTGCTATGGTTCGCCGGATCATGCCCTCCCGCTTCATCACCTTCGAGGGTCTCGACGGTAGCGGCAAGTCGACCCACCTGCGGCGCGCGGCGCGGTGGCTCGAGCTCTCCGGCGTCGCCTTCGAGCAGACGCGAAATCCTGGCGGTACCCACCTCGGACAGGCGATCCGCGGGCTGGTCCTCGATCCCGCCACCGGCCCCCTCGACGGAGTCGTCGAAGCCCTCCTGATGTTCGCCGACCGTCGCCACCACCTCGAGCACGTCGTCGAGCCCGCCCTCGCCGCCGGCCGGCACGTCTTGTGCGACCGGTTTACCGATTCCACCCTCGCCTACCAGGGCGCGGGACGCGGCGTCCCCCCCGCCACCCTCGACGCCATCGATCAGGCCGCCACCGGCCGCCGCCGTCCGGATCACACGTTGCTCTTCGACCTCCCCGCCGTAGAGGCGCGACGCCGCGGCCAGAGCGAGAGCCGCCGTGTCACCGAAGGCGTCGACCGGATCGACGCCGAAGACCTGGCCTTTTACGAGCGCGTCCGCCAGGCGTTCCTCGCGATGGCGCGGCACGAGGCGGAGCGCTTCACCGTGATCGACGCCGCCGGTTCGGTGGACGACACCTGGAGCCAGGTCGAGCGCGCCTTGGTGGCGCAGCTCCTGGAGCGTTCGTGAGGTTCGAATCGGTCCTCGACCTTGCGCGCCGCGGCGAGCTCTATCCGGGGCTGATCCTCCATGGTGGCAGCGACGAGACCCGTCGCCAGCGTGCCCTCGAGCTGACGCGCACCCTGCTCTGCGCCGAGCCGCCCGCGGGACGCCCCTGCGGCGTGTGCAATCACTGCCGCCGGCTGGTCTGGCCCGGGAGCGACAGTGATCTTTTCCACCCGGACTTCCACGTCGTCGAGCGGGATCTCAAGACCTCGACCTCGGTCGACGCGGTCAAGCGCTTTCTCCAGGCGGCGCAGATCTCACCCTTCGAGGCGCGAGGCCAGGTTTTCGTGGTCGCCAGCGCGGAAAGCCTGAGCGGCGAGGCGGCCAACGCGCTGCTCAAGGTGCTCGAAGAGCCGCACACCTCGGCGCCGCGCCATTTCCTGCTCCTGGCACCGTCGCAGTTCGATCTCCTGCCGACGTTGCGCAGCCGTTCGCTGGCCGTGTTCCTGGGTTCGTCGGAGGCCGTCGACGAGGCCGCGGTGGCCGATGTGGCGGCGGATTTCGCCCGCTGTGTCGCGGCGTACGGCGATAGCGGTGCCGGGGTCTACCTGCTCACCGCCGCCGGCGTGCTGGCTGCGGCGGCGGATTTCAAGGATCCGCGCTCCGGCCGGCCCTGGGCCGACGCGGCGCGCGCCGTCCTCGCCAGTCTCGAGGAACCGGCCACTCCGACCGCCGCGCGCCGGCGGCTCCTGGCCCTCGCCGAGGCGTTGCTCCAAGGCGTCGACTTCCGTCTGCGCGGGATTCCCGCGGAGCGAGTCCTCGAAGGCCTGGTCTCACGGCACCTCGCTGGTCGCGGTTGGGAGGGGCCCTCGCCGCCTGCCTGACCGGTGCAGCGGCAATGGCAGGATGTTTGCACCCCGAGATTGGCTTCCAACCGGGCGAACGGTAGAATGCTGATCGCTTTAGCAATGATGGATGGAGAAAACCCCGAGAAGGAGCGATGACGATGACCTTCCCCAAGCTGTCCGAACTGGTGTCGCGCAAGACGGGCCTGGGCCTCGCCCTGGTCCTCCTGGCGAGCACCGTGTGGATCATCCCTGCCTGCTCTGCGCAGAGCGACGCGGCCGGCAACGACGGCGGCGGCAGCGACGTCCTGGCGACCATCGGCGATCAGCCGATCACCCGCGCCGAGGTCGAGACCGAGGCCAAGACCCAGCTCGACCAGGTCGAGATGCAGAAGCTGCAGTGCGAGTCCAACTACAAGCGCAGCAAGCACCAGGTCTATGAGAACGTGGTCGAGCAGCTGGTCCAGGACCGGCTCCTCGACAAGGAAGCCGAGGCCCGCGGCATCACCAAGGATGACCTGCTCAAGGCCGAGGTCGATGCCAAAGTGGCGGAAGTCACCGACGCCGACATCGACACGTTCTACACGCAGAACCAGGCTCAGATCCGCCAGCCCAAGGAGGCGGTGACCGACCGCATCCGCCAGTATCTGACCCAGCAGAACCAGGAGAAGGCCAAGAGCGATTTCATCGCCTCCCTCGAGGCGAAGAACAAGGTCGACTACAAGCTCGGCCCCTACCGGCTCGACATCGCCACCGAAGGTCATGCGGCCAAGGGCCCTGCCGACGCTCCGGTGACCATCGTCGAGTTCTCGGA
>JAGQSE010000409.1:4157-6243 GCA_020439725.1 Acidobacteriota bacterium | reverse complement strand
GACAAGGTGCGGATCGTCTTCCGCAACTTCCCGCTCTCCTTCCACGCCAGCGCTCAGAAGGCCGCCGAGGCCAGCCTGTGCGCCGGCGAGCAGGGCAAGTTCTGGGAGATGCATGACGCCATGTTCGGCGACCAGCACGCTCTCGGCGTCGACCAGCTCAAGGAGACGGCGGCGAAGCTCGGCGTCGACGCTGACCAGTTCAACGAGTGTCTCGACTCGGGCAAGTACTACGACGCCATCCAGGCCGACATCCGCGACGGTGTGGTCGCCGGCGTCCAGGGCACTCCCGCGATGTTCATCAATGGCCGCTTCCTGTCGGGAGCCCAGCCTTACGAGAACATCGCCGCCATCGTCGACGAGGAGCTCGGCGCCAACAAGTAAGGCGTCGAGGATCTCAGAAGCTAGGGTTCGGGAGCGCCGGCCGACCGAGGTCCGGCGCTCCCTTCGGTTCGTTTCGTACACGGGTGGCGGCGTCCGGCGAGGTCCGGAGCGTTCCGCCACCCGGTGCCTCTTCCCCAGGTCCCGATGCCCGGCGATCTACCCAACGACGAGTTCCGCGCGGCGATGCACAGGGTCGCCGACCTGGTTGCCGACTACCTCGAGGGTGTCGGTGAGCGGCCGGTGCTGCCCCCGGTGGCGCCCGGCGAGGTCACCGCGCGGCTGCCCGGCTCGCCACCGGCCGGCCCCGAGGACCTGGCCTCCATCCTCGACGACTACCAGCGCATCGTCGAGCCGGGGGTAACCCACTGGAACCATCCGGGCTTTTTCGCCTACTTTTCGATCACCGGCTCGGCACCGGGGATCCTCGGCGAGACCCTCGCCGCGGCGCTCAACGTCAACGCCATGCTGTGGCGCACGGCTCCCGCGGCGGTCGAGCTCGAGCGGCTGACCTGCGATTGGCTGCGCCAGATGCTCGATCTGCCAGGTGAGTTCCTCGGGCACATCAACGACACGGCGTCGTCGAGCACGCTCCTGGCGCTGGCAGCGGCGAGACATCGCCACGGCAGCCCGGCGGTGCGCGAAACGGGCCTCGCGGGCGTCCCCGGCCTGCCGTCGCTGACCGTTTACACCAGCGACCAGGCCCACTCCTCGGTCGACAAGGCCGCCATCACCCTCGGTCTTGGTCTCGACAACGTCCGCCGGGTGGCGAGCGACGACGCCTTCCGCATGGATCCGCGCGCCCTCGAGGCGGCGATCCGCGACGACCGGGCGGCCGGCAGACGACCCATCGCGGTGGTCGCCACGGTCGGCACGACGTCGACGACGAGCATCGACCCGGTCGCCGAGATCCTCGAGATTTGTCGCCGCGAGGATCTCTGGCTCCACGTCGACGGCGCCTACGGCGGCACCGCGGGGATCTGCCCCGAATACCGCGCTCAGATGGCAGGCATCGAGGGCGCCGACTCGATCGTCGTCAACCCGCACAAATGGCTCTTCGTGCCGGTCGATTGCTCGGTCCTCTTCCTGCGCGACGAGGCGTTGCTCAAGGACGCCTTCGCGCTCGTCCCCGAATACCTGCGCACCGCCGACACCGGCGTCACCAACCTGATGGACTTCGGACCTCAGCTGGGTCGCCGGTTCCGCGCCCTCAAGCTGTGGATGGTGATCCGGGCGTTTGGTGTCGAGGGTCTCCGCGAGCGGATCCGTGAGCATTGCCGCTGGGCGCGTGAGCTCGCCGGTCGGATCGGGGCGACCCCAGGTTTCGAGGTCTCCGCCCCGGTCCCCTTCAGCCTCGTCTGCTTCCGCGCCACCGACACCGGCGCCGCCTCGCCCACCGCGGAGGATCAGGACCGTTTCAATGAGCGCCTCCTCGCCGAGATCAACGCCGCCGGACCGGTCTTCCTCTCGCACACCAAGCTCCATGGCCGGTATGTCCTCCGCCTCGCCATCGGCAACCTCCGCACCACTCCCGACCACCTGGATCGCGCCTGGCAGCTGATCGAGGAGACCGCGGAGCGGCTGCGGGTGTCTCGAGAGCTGCCCGAACGATGACGACTCACCGACGGGACGACTCGCCCTCGAGCGCGGCGCAGGGTGCTGCCGCCGGTCACGATGCCGAGTCGGTGTTCCAAGAGCGCCTGCGGCA
>JAGQSE010000409.1:3066-4070 GCA_020439725.1 Acidobacteriota bacterium | reverse complement strand
TCATCCGCCGCTGATCGGCGACGACGACCGCGTGCGCCTGATCCGGCGTACGATCGATCGTTGGAGCGGGTCCGCGGCAGGCCGTGGAGGACTCCGGGCCGTCGATCTGGGTTGCCTCGAAGGCGGGCTGTCGCTGGAGATGGCACGCTGCGGAATGGAAGTGCTGGGGGTCGAAGGCAGGGAGGAGAACTTCCGGCGCTGCCAGCTCGTCGAGGAGTACTTTGGTCTACCCAAGCTCTCCTTTCTCCAGCTGGACGTCCGCCAGCTCACCCCCTCGGAGCACGGAACCTTCGACGTGATCCTCTGCTGCGGGTTGCTCTACCATCTCGACGACCCGTTCTCGTTCCTCGATCGAATGGCAGCGCTCTGCCGTCCGGGTGGTCTGCTGTTTCTCGACACGCACATCGCTCCCCCGGACGAGCGGTCGCTCGACGACGGCCGATTCGCCGACAAGCTGAGCCCCCTCGAGAGCTACTGCACCGACCGGGGGACCTTCGAGGGGCGCTGGTTCGAGGAGTTCACCGGACCCAAGGGCGAGGCCGAGCCCTGGGCGGCGGTCGGCAACCCGCGCTCCTTCTGGCCGACCGAAGACGCTCTCCTCCGCGCCCTCGGCGCCAGCGGCTTCCGGGATATCTTCAAGGTCTTCGGAGTCGTCGACATCGACCGAGAGCTAGCCCTACGGCGAGAATTCAGCCGCGGCTACTTCGTGGCCATTGGAGGCGGTTCCGGGTAGGCCGGCGGCTCTCCGAGCCACCTCCTCCATCGTCCCTCCCGCGCCCGGATCCAACACCGAAGCCATGGCCGCCACCTCTTCCGAGGGTAGCGACCATGGCTTTTTTCGTCATCGGACCGAGGGTGCTACTTCCCGCCGGTCCTCGGTAGTCCCTCGAGACGCCACTCATAGGCCTAGAAACCAGGCTGCGAGGGGGCTCGGCTCGAGGGCGCTCTCCTTCAAGCCCTAGACCGGTCTCGGCTCGGGATCGACTTCCATGCCTCGACCGGAT
>JAGQSE010000409.1:0-2991 GCA_020439725.1 Acidobacteriota bacterium | reverse complement strand
AGAGCCTTCGCAGGTCCCAGGCCGTCCTAGTTGTGCTCATTCCTCGTGAAAAAGCTGGCTCAGCCAGTATCCGCGGAGGGTCGATTCAACTTCCGGTGGAAGCTCGAAGACCAGGCTGCAGCAAACTCCACAGTTGACGCTGGTCAGTTGGCTGACCAGGTCGGGAGAAATATTTCGAAGGATCTCCCTGGAGTCCGTCTTCTCTCGAAGCTCTAGTAGACACATGGAGAACTGAGAAACCGACTTTACGCCCAGATGGGTGACACCTTCTACGATTGAGACGTTTCGTACGGAGAATGAAATGTCTTCTGCGGCATCGTCGAGCAGCCAGGGCTTCTCGATGCGGATAGTCCCGTCGACGATGCCATCGGCAATCGCGTTGACGCCGTCTTTGTTCTGGCTGTGAAGAATCTCGGAAACGGACGAAGCGTCGAGTTGCGTTGGATGGTTTGCCCCGAGAGGCGGCGCCGCGACGCAGGAGGCTGTTGCTAGAACGCCTGTCAATAGGCAGATGGATCTCGCTGTCACGGAGAATACTTTCGCCGGGAGTGGTCGGAGTCTTACGGTCATGTTGTTTGGCTGTGGGTTCCCTTGGGTCCTCGAGCTACCTTCATCGTCTTCTACTCTTGGGAGCTATACACCAGCCACCGTTGAGGCGATGCGATAAGCGTTCTTAGAAACTCAACGGCAAATCGATTCGAATGCTGAGCTCAGTGCCCTTGGGAGTGACGCGTAGTGGTATGAGTACGACATTCCAGCCAGACTTGCAGGTCCAGAGACGAAAGTCGCCTTGGGGTATTCCCGAAAAGGAGAAAGATCCATCGTCATCTGTCATTGCGAGGAACGCCCGCGAGGAATCCTTGGTGTCCTCTAGGAAAACTGCGACACCAGGTAGGGGTCCGCCGTCCGAGGAGATTTGTCCGTTCACGGAGCTGCGATCTACTTTCGGGAGTAGCAATGTCTCTGACGGCTCGAAGCTCAAGCAGGCAAGATTTAGGTCAGCGATGTCGACAACAGTACTAGGCGCGTCTGGAGGCCTGGTCTGTTTCAAATGGCGGCCGGGGCAGGCGACAACCGAGATTGCGGCAAGTGCCAGGCCGCAAATGGTTGCGGCCTGGCGTGGAGCTCTAGTGGCTTGTGCCTTCTTGTTCATTGGTACTGGTTGCTTGCTATGGAATCCGTGCCACGAATGGGCCAGCTCCAAAGGCAAAGCTCTCTAGTTCTGGACGTTCACGACGGAGGGCTCTCTCTGCACCAATCGCCAGGTCATGGGCCGGTTGGTACTGGAGGCCCGAGTTGGTCTTGAAGAAGTTCTCGGTTAGTTCATGGAAGGCGATCGCGCCGAGATTGGCCGGTCGAGTTCCTATCACGGGATTTTTTTTCGTTCCCACATTCTCTAGCCTGGTCTCCGCCATTGAGGAGAATATACCTACAATGCCGTCGAAGCCGTTGGGTGGAAGAGTCTGCTTGTTACCTCGCGGATCGGCGGTTGTCGATAGGTTCTGTATTGGAAACATCAAGGTTAGAGGGATGGAGCCGTTCTGTTTCGCGACATTGTTTCCTACTGTAAGACCTATCCTCTTGGAGCTTCCCGCGATCAGGCTCAGAACGCGGAGGCCGGTATTGGCTGCCAGCTGCTCCTTCGACGCGTTGATGGAAAAGGTTCCATCTTCGGCGAAGCTGACCGTGTTGGCGTCCATGCCGGCAATATAGAGCACCTGATCACGAGCAGCTTCGTTTAGCGCCACTCCGCTCGGGGGAGTGCGGGATGTCAACTGCTGCCATGCTTCCGTGCCTACTAACAATTTCTATATCAAACCTGGCCGGGAAGCTCTTCTTGAAGAGCTGTTCGACAAAGGTCAGAAGGGGTACGAGGTTTGAAGGTGGGTCCTCAGGCAAAACTCCTACTTCCCTCTGTTGGTGGCGCACCCAGACTTCCGGTCGATCCGACCCAAGCCGCAGGTCGGAGTCAATCGCTCCGAGATTCGCCTGGCTTAGGAGCCCTCGTAGCTCGGCTAGGTCCTTTGGTGCGAGGGTGCAATCCTGGATCCTGCCGCCAACCTTGTAGAGTCTGATCTTTCTCGGAGCGATCTCTAGTACGGTTATTAGAGGCGCATCTCCACCAGAGTAGAAGTTGATTGTCAGGAACTGATTCGGCAGCGTTGCTAGGCCATGGGCGGTGCGGTATCGCATGTTCATGGTTCCACAACCGAACGTGATAAATACGATGGAGATGAGTCCGGTCGCGGTGCAGCGTCGTAGGTGGTTGCGCAGGTGTTCTGTTAAAGGTTTCATTTCTTGAGTTGATCCCTGTATACATAGAAGCGCTTGCTCGGCTTGCTCTTCTTGACGTTTGTAAAGGGGAGCCTGAAGCGCTTGCCGAGCACCCCGGCCGGCTCACCATTGTATGCGGCCCTGGTTGGAAGGCCTCGCTCAGATCTAATGGTGTTTACGAAGTCGACGACAGGTCCAGTCCAGTCATAGGTGGCTCGCATGATAGTGCCGACCTTATCTTCTTGAGTCGTCGAGGCGTGGACGCTTTCGTGGATCAACTGAGATCCCAGGTTGAAAGTTCTGGGGTCCACCTTGCCGTAATCCGCACCTTCGAAACTGGAGAAGTTGACGAAAATGTTTCCGGTCTCGAAGTTGCCATGTGGCGGCCCATCTGTGCTAACCACGGAGAATTTACGATCTGAGTCAATGAGGCCTTGGAGATGCTCCCTTGCGATGTTTGATGCACCTTCGGAAGAGCTTACGAACTGGAGGTTGCCGTTCTCATCAACCGCATACGTATTGCCTGTGAAGTCCATCAGCCCCTGAAGCAGAGCCTTGCGCTGATCCTCGTCCAGGGAGGCGAAGCTGACAGTAGTTCCACTCGGATCCACCGCGTTCACCGGGTTGTTCCCAACGTAGGTGTACATGTTCCAGCCGTCGCGTCCCGGGTCGACGCTCATGAACCGGAGCAAGGGGAAGGCATAGGTGCGGCCGATC
>JAGQSE010000408.1 GCA_020439725.1 Acidobacteriota bacterium | reverse complement strand
TGCGGCTGCGCTTGACCAGCGTGCCGAGGACCGGGTCGATGTCGATCTCGTTGAAGGCCCGCGCCTGGAGCAACGAACGGTGCGAGCTCGCCTGGCGGTCCGGGTTGCCGCAATCGAGCCATTTGCCCGCCCGCACCGCGCGGATCGGCCGCCGCTCGGCGAGACCACGGAGCACCGCCGCCATCTCGAGCCGCGGACCGGTGGTCGCCGTCATGGCCGCTCGGGCGACCTCGCGGAGCTCGACGAGGTCGGGGAAGCGATAGACGCCGATCAGGGCGTCGAGGGGACCGGGAAGGTCGGGCTCCTTGTCGTGGAGACCGGTGATGCGATCGGCGTCGTCGATCTCCGCCACGCACCAGCGGTAGGAGTCCTCGACTCGCTCGACCAGGACGAAGGCGTCCTCGGTTTCGAGGATCGACGGATCCGCGAGCTCGAAGTGGGTGTCGCCCAGCACCACCAGTGCCGAACCGCCTTCGGCGGCCTCGGCGAGCTCGAGAACAGTGCCGCCGAGACCGCGGTCCGCCGAGGGCACGAGGAAGCTGATTTCGGCGTCGCGACCGAAGACCGCGTCGACGTAGTCCTCGACGAAGAGACCGCGCTGGGGCACCGCCAGCGCGAACCGGCGAAAGCCCAGCGAGCGCAAATAGTGGAGCGTCCAGTGGATCACCGGCCGCCCCGCTACCGGGATCATCGCCGAGCACGACAGGCTCGAGAAGGCGAGGATGCCCTCGGGCACGCGGCCCGCGGCGGGGATCAGGACCAGCTCGTCGGCGCGGTTCACGGCTTCCCTCCATGGGTCTCGGCGAGGTTCAGGAGCTCCTCGGCGGCGCGTCGGTCGGCTCCCTCGGGCGGCCGGTGGAAGGTCTCGTCGGCGAGCTTGGAGGCGGTGCCGAGGACGCGGCCGACCTGGGGCCCGGCCTCGAGGGCCATATCGACGGCGGCGAGGAGCTCGCCCACGGAGGTGGCGTGAAGGGTCGCTCCCTCTTCGATGAAGTCGACGCCCACGAGCTCGTCCGCGAGATCGATGGTGATGACCGGCGCGCCCAGGGTCATGGCCTCGAGGGCCACCGTCGAGCCGCCGGTGAGGACCGCGTGGGTAGCGGCGATCCAGTCGAGGATCGGGAGCCTGGCACCCTCGTCGAAGGAGATCACGCGGACATTGGCGAAACGGTCGCGGCGAGCGAGCTCCTGATAGAGCTCGGGGCGATCCTTGCGGTGGAGCTTGATCACCCAGTCGACCTCGGGGCGATGCCGGGCAGCCTCGGAGACTGCCGCGACGACCCCCTGGTGATGGTCGAGGGAAACGCCATGACCGGCACCGGAGGTGGCGACGAGGATCCAGGGACGCTCCGGATCGAGGTCCCAACCCTCCGCCACCGTGGCTCGCGCCGACGTCCGCCGCGACTCGAGGTCACCGGGGGGTGGCAGGTGGAGGCCCCCGGTGACGGCGACGCGCGACTCCGGCAGGCCCATCTCTTCGAGAAGCCACGCGGTGCGCTTGCCAAAGGCCAGGTAGCGGTCGACCACGTGACGACTCTCCATCGCTTCGCGGGCCAGGAGGCCGTGCATCAACGACGCCGTGGCGATGCCGTGGCGCGCCGCGACCCGCGCTGCCACCCGGCCTTCGAGGGTCAGATCGTTTCCCACCACGAGTACGGCCGGTGCCATGACCCGACACAAGGCCTCGGCGGCGGCGGCGGCGAGGGCGACCTCGGGAAGCTGAGCACCCAGCTCGGCGACCAGAGCCTCGAGCAACTCGTCCCGCCGAGCCGAGATGGGCGGCTCGGGGAGGCGACCCGCGACGGCTTGGAGGTCGAGAGCGCCGTGGAGCTTCGCGGCCCGCGCCTGACCCTGGCGCTTCGCGGCTGCCATGGCGCGGGGCCAGGCGGCGGTTGGGGAGACGGGACGGAAATCGGCGCGTTCGAGAGCCGAGAAGAGCGCCGGCACCGAGGTGACGAAGGCGACCCGCCATCCACGGGCATTCACGGCCCGGGCCGTCGGGATCTGGACCGCCAGGTGGGTGGGTTCGCGGGGCCAGAAGACGACGGGGCTGGCCGCTGGGGGCGCCGAGCGCAGCCGGGCTCGCGCAGCTGCCAGCTCGCGCCGCAACCGACGGTGAAGCCGTGCGGTAAAGCCTCGGGTCGGTGGTGTCGCGTCGCCTCGCGAGCGTGCCAGGAGACGCAGATAGAGCGGGTTGAAGGCAGCATCCAGGACATCGACGCCGGCGATGTCGAGAAGATCCTCACCGACCTCGGTGCGGAGCGCGGCACCGGCCGCGTCGAGCCACTCCATGAGCTCGCTGCCCAGGATCGGGTGGGTGGTGTTGTCCACGGGGAGGAGCGCCGTTCCCGTCATGCCGCCTCGCCCGGTCTCGGGGCCGCCACCAGCAGCGCCGAGGCGCCCAGCGAGAAGATGTCGCCGAGACGCGTTTCGCGGAGCCCCGGGATGCGCTGGAGGAAGAGACCGGTGAGCGTGGGCAGGATCTTGAAATAGCGCAGTTTGAAGCCGGTTTCGGCGGCGAGGCGTCGGAACTCGGCATAGGTCAGGTCGTTGAGATCGCGGTGGCGGCGCACGTCGCGGACCCGCTGGGGTTGGCCTTCGAGACCCGGGTACATCGTGTAGAGCTCGGGGTGCCTCCTCGCGCGCCAGGCAAGGGCGTCGACGATGGTGCGCTCGGAGAACACCAGGTTGAGCCAGGGCAGGCGTAGCCCGTGCTTCAGGTGTAGCCCGTGCTTACTCAAGATCGACGAGAAGATCGGGATGGCAAGGAGCCCGCCGTCGCGGAGCACCCGGCGCGCCTCGACGAGCACCGCTCGCGGATCGTCGAAGTGCTCGAAGACGTTGTCCGCCAGGATGAAATCGACGCTCCCCGCCGGCAGTTCCAGGGCCTCGGCGCTCATACAGCGGAACTCCACCGGCAGCGGCGGTCGGCCCGTGCGCTCGGCGATCTCCTCGAGGAGCTTCTTGCCGGTCTCGAGCCGGCGC
>JAGQSE010000407.1 GCA_020439725.1 Acidobacteriota bacterium | reverse complement strand
GCCCCTCCGCCAGCCACACCATGGGCCCGAAACGCGCCGCCGAGCTGTTCAAGCAGCGCACCCCGGATGCGGCCGCCCGCCGCGTCACGCTGTACGCCAGCCTGGCGGCGACGGGGCGCGGGCACCTGACGGACGTCGCGATCCAGGAGGTCTTCGCCGGCGAAGATTTCAGCATCGACTGGAAGCCGCGCGAGAACATGCCGCTGCACCCCAACGGCATGACCTGGGAAGCCTTCGACAGCGAGGGAAACAAGACCGACGAATGGCAGGTCTACAGCGTCGGCGGCGGCGCACTCGCCGAGGAAGGGCAGGACCCGCCGCCTGACCTTTACGTCCGCCGCAGCATGCGCGAGATCCTGCAGTGGGCGCGTGAAAACAACATGCCGCTCTGGAAATTCGTCGGGGAACGCGAAGGCGCGGGCATCTGGGACTACCTCTCCACCTGCTGGCAGGCCATGCAGGAAGCCATCGAGCGCGGGCTCGAGGCCCACGGTGTGCTCCCCGGCAGCCTGAAGCTCAAGCGCAAGGCCCACCGCCATTTCGAGCAAGCCAAGGGACGCCCGGGGCCGCTGCAGCGCACGGGATTGCTGACTGCCTACGCGCTCGCCGTCAGTGAGGAAAACGCCAGCGGCGGAACGGTCGTCACGGCCCCCACCTGCGGCGCCTGCGGGGTGCTGCCGGCCGTGCTGCGCTACTTAAAGGAAGTCCTGTCACTGGATGACCGGAAAATCCTGCGCGCGATGGCCACTGCGGGCATCATCGGCAACCTCGTGAAGTCGAACGCCAGCATCAGCGGTGCTGCGGTCGGCTGCCAGGGCGAGGTCGGCACGGCCTGCGCCATGGCGGCCGCTGCGGCGGCCCAGTTGATGGGCGGCGATCCGCGCCAGATCGAGTACGCCGCGGAAATGGGCATCGAGCACCATTTGGGACTGACCTGCGACCCGGTGGCCGGGCTGGTGCAGATCCCGTGCATCGAGCGCAACGCCATGGGGGCGGTCAAGGCCATCAACGCCGCGCGCATCGCGCGTCGGGGTCAGGGGGGGCAGAAAGTCTCCCTCGACAAGGTGATCCGGACCATGCGCCAGACCGGCGCGGATATGAAGACGAAGTACAAGGAAACGTCCCGGGGGGGATTGGCGATCAACGTCATCGAGTGCTGAGGACAGCCATGCCGCCGGTTCGAGAAGCTTTCGAGAACGCGACCACGACACCGCCCCGGGATGGGGCCAGGAGGGTAGGACCATGAGACTTCGTGCCAGCGATCGCCTGATCGAGGCGCTCAACGAGCAGGTGGGCAACGAGATGTACGCGTCGATGAAGTACGTCTCCATCGCCACCTATTTCGATTCCGAGACGTTGCCGACGCTCGCTCGTTTCTTCTATCGCCAGAGCGACGAAGAGAGGGTGCACGCCATGAAGTTCGTGCGCTTCATCTTGGAGCTCGGCGGCCGCGTACGGGTGCCCGCCATCCCGCAGCCGACGACGGATTTTGAGTCGGCGGAGCATGCCGTGGCGCTGGCCCTGAGCTCAGAGGAGCGGGTGACCGGCCAGATCCAGGACCTGGTCCGGATCGCGGAAGAGGAGCAGAATTTCCTCGCCCGTAGCTTCCTCAACTGGTTCCTCGACGAGCAGCTCGAAGAAGAGGACTCGATGGAGTCGCTGCTCAATACGATTCGCCGGGCTGGATCGGACCGGCTGCTCGACGTCGAGGCCTATCTCGAGCGCGAAGCCTCGGCCACCGGTACCGGCACGCCCGTCGCCGAGTGAGCTGCCGTTCTCAGCGGCGGTAGCGGGCGGCGAGGAGCTGGTCGAGATGGTCCTCGATCCAGGCCTGGGCGCGCTCGTGGTCGGCGAACAGCCGCTCGCGGCGCCGGAACTCCGGGGTGTGCAACCGCCGCCGGCCAGCGACGACGGTGGCGGGCATGGCGGCGTGGAGCATCTCGTGGTGGACCACCGACTCGACGACGTAGAGGGGCACGCCGCGGCGGTCGAGGACCGGGTGGATGCGGACCAGATTGAGATCGGCTCGATAGGTTCCCAGGTGGATGGTCCGGCGCCGTTGCGGTCGTCGTCGGGGGACCGGTGCGCGGCCCCAGGCGATGGCGACGTCGAGCAGGCCGCCGAAGTAGGCCTGGTTGACGCGGTCGCGGATCTCCGCGAGGTCGAAGTGGCGGCCCCGGGCCTCGCCGGCGGAGGCCCGGTGGGGCCGGCGGGGAGGCTCCGGCCGGTGGCGCCGGAAGTGCTCGCGCACCACGGCCAGCGCGGCGCGGCGATGGCGCCCGCCGGCGGCGACCTCGGCCAGAGCCTCGACCACCGGGTCCGGCGCCCCGGCGAAGCTGCGGTGGACGCGGACGGCGAGGCCCCGGGGGCTTGGGCGTGCGGAGAGGATGGTGCTGCGGTTGTCGGTCAAGGTCAGGCTCGCGAGCGGTTTGTCGAGGGAATGCCGCAGTCGCCGAGCCAGGTCGTCGGCCCCCGACGGCACCTTCTCGTGCCGTCGCTCCGAGAGCTTGGTCTCGGTCCGAGGTGGCGGCGAGGGCGGATTCCCGCGGTCCATCTTGGACCCCGGCGCCGGACTGTTCGGAGCGGTCATGAGTGGTGCCGCCGAGAAGAGATCGAGCTGTCGGGACGGGCCTGCCCTAGCTCGGGGTCGTCGAGTCATCGGCAGAAGGCTAGCGTCGGTGGCTGGGTCGCTGTCAAGCACCGAAGTGCGACGGCTCGGGGCGGTGGGTTATGACTTAGCGGATCCGTTGAGGCTAGCCCAAGCAGGCTCTAAGATGTAGACTCATCGATACGCGGTTCAAACGGAGAGGCGCCTCGACGGAGATCGCCCAGGACGGATCACGCGCCAGGTTCGGGCGACGGGGAATCGATCGAAGACATGCAGAGCGGCAGCCTCCTCGAACAGCTCGACGAGCTCCTGGCTCGAGTCTCCAAGGTGGATCTCAGTGTCTCGGAAGAGACCCACAGGATCCCCCAAGTCTCCGAGGTGGCTCCTGCAGTCCTCGAGCTGCTCGACGCCGCCGTGAGCCTTCTCGCCCAGGCGCAGCGTCACTACGAATCGGAAGCGGCGTTGGGCTCCGAGCCCGGCGACGAGGCCGATTCGCTATCGGACATCGGGGCGCTGATCTCCACCGAGATGGCGGCTCGGGGTCTCGCCGACCTTGCCTTCGTCGCCCGCGGCGACCTGCTCCAATGCCGCGAGGAGCTCGGACGAGCCAAGGAGAAGCGCGACTTCCTGCAGATGGCGTCGCGCAGCGACACGAGCTTTCGGCACCTGCGGCGAGGCCTCATCTCCCTCGAGTCGGCAATCTACGAGTTCCTCGGCAAACCTTCCCCGATACGGCACTTCTCGGATCTCTCGATCTCTCTCGAGATCCGCCGCCTCTACGGCCGCTTGCGCAACGAGATCGCGGAGCTCGACGGCGATTCCCGACGCTTGCCCGCGGAGCGGCTCAAGATCACGGTGCAGCGATTCACCGAGCTACGGGCGCTGGCGGTCTATCCCCTGCTGCGGATCGACGACCGCGTGGCGGTGCGTCAGCTCATGAAACGGATCTTCGATTGGCAGGAGGACGGCGGCGTCGACGCCCTGGCCGCGGCGCGGCTTTGGCAGGACATCGTCGCGTTCACCGAGCTGCTGGTTCAGGTCAACCATCGCCAGGAGCTGCGCGAGCACGACCTGAGGACGGTGATGTCGGCGCTCCGTCGGTTGGGAGCGGTGGCCGGGCGGCCGGGGCCGCTCCCGACCCTCGTCCGCCAGGAGCTCGCGGTGCTCGAAGGTCTCGACGCGGAGCTCGACGAGTTGCTGGCGGTGGAGCCCGGGGCCGAGGCGCCCCAGGAGCAGTGGCAAGCGGTCCTCGGCCGGCTCCAGTGGTCGCTGTCGCCCAGGAAGCGCGACACGTCGATTTTCCCGCGCGGCTCCTGAGCCGCGAGCCGCTCCCTCGATCTCCGAACGACGCGGTCTCAGCCGCCGGATACGCCGGCGGCGACCGAGCTGCGCTTGTGGGCCAGGGAGAGGGCGGAACCCAAGTCCGCGATCAGGTCGCCGGCATGCTCGATGCCCACCGAGATACGGATCAGCCCCGGATCCACCGCCAGCGCTGACTCCGCCACCGCCGCGTGGGTCATGACCGCCGGCACCTCGATGAGGGACTCGACGCCGCCCAGGGACTCCGCCAGCGTGAACAGCCGCGTGCTCCGCGCCACCTCGTGGGCGACCTCGGCACCGCCTTCGACGACGAAGGAGATGATCCCTCCGCCTCCCGCCATCTGGCGCTTGGCCAGTGCGTGCTGCGGATGGCTCTCGAGGAAGGGGTAGATCACGCGTTCGACGACGGGATGCGCCTCGAGGAAGCGGGCGATCTCGAGGGCGTTGGCACAGTGGGCGGCGAGCCTCAGCGACAGCGTCTTCAGTCCGCGCAAGGTCAGGAAGCAATCCATCGGACCCGGCACGGCGCCGATGCCGTTCTGCAGGAACTTGAGGTCTTCATAGAGCCGGTCGTCGTTGACCACGACGACGCCTCCGACGACGTCCGAGTGCCCGCCCAGGTACTTGGTCGTGCTGTGCACCACCAGGTCGGCACCGAGCTCGAGGGGGCGCTGGAGCGCCGGCGAGGCGAAGGTGTTGTCGACCCCCAGGCGGGCGCCGTGCTGGCGCGTCAGAGCGGCGACGGCGGCGATGTCCGTGAGCCGGAGCAGCGGGTTGGTGGGGGTCTCGAGCCACACCAGCTGGGTCGTCGGCCGGAGCGCCGCCGCCACCTCGTCGATGTCGCCGGTGGCGACATAGCTGAACTCGAGGCCCTGCTTCTTGAGAATCTTGTCGAACAGCCGGAAGGTGCCGCCGTAAACGTCGTTGCCGCACACCACGTGGTCGCCGGGGGAGAGAAGGCGGAAGACCGTGTCGATGGCCGCCATGCCCGAGGAGAAGGCCAGGGCGTGGCGACCGCCCTCGAGGGTCGCCATGGCGCGCTGGAGAGCCGTGCGCGTGGGATTGTCGGTACGCGAGTATTCGTATCCGCGGTGGACCCCGACGTCCTCTTGGGCGTAGGTGGACGTCTGGTAGATCGGCGTCATCACCGCGCCGGTGAGCGGGTCGTGCTCGACCCCGGCGTGGACCGCCAGGGTTTGCGGATGGAGACTCGAGAGACCGCGGGAAGCGGGGCTGTCGGGGCCGTTGTGCGGAGGCTTGGACATCGGTTCAGGCTCCTGATGGGAGGGCCCGGCTGGACGCGACGAGCTCGGGGCGAGACTCGGGGAGCACCGGTAGAGGAAATGCCTCGAGCGGGCGTCGGCGGACTGGTCTAGGGTGAAGTGGACGACGAAACGGGCTCCCTTTCCGTGGGGATTCTACGTTCTCGGGGCCGGGTGGCCCAAACGCCTCCGCCCCGACATGTCAAAACGAGTCCCGGGTCATCACCAGGAACTGGACCTTGTCGATGCTCGGATCCCCCGCCAGGGGGAAGGCGACGTCCAGGTGGAGCACCGAGCCGAGCCCCGATCGACTAGGACTGATACGTAGGCCCAGGCCAAGGTTGCTCAACGCGCCCAGATCGTCGCTCTTGTCCCCCTCCGAGCTCCAGACCTGTCCGATGTCGAAGAAGACCGCGGCTCCGATATAGGCCAGGCGGAACGGGTGCCAGGGCGTGAAGAAGCGCTGCTCGAGGGTGAGCAGCGCGCGCCGGTCCCCGCTCTGGTAGCGCAGCGGATAGCCGCGCAGCCCGGTGTCGCCGCCCAAGAGGAGCTGGCGCTCGGGATCTAGATTCTCCGCCAGGTCGAAGCCCAGGTAGGCGTAAAAGGTGTGACGTCCCCAGTCCCGCCAGTGGAGCCGAGCGCTGGCCCCGACGAGGGTATTCTCTGCGCCGTCCCCGCCGAACCGGCCCGAAACGTAGCTGTCGAACAGGAACAACCGCCCCTCGCCCGGCTCGAAGCCGGTGCCATAGCGAGCGCCGAGGATCGCCAGGTTCTCGTCACCCCCGAAAACCGGTGACGACCAACCCAGCCGCACCTCGAAGCGTTGACCGATGTTGAGGTCTTCGGTGCGACCGATGCGGTTCAGGTCCTGGGTCTTGAGGAAGCGATTCTCCAGGCGCTGGTAGCCGATCCAGGGGTAGGCGAGGGTCCGGTCGGCGAGCTCGATACCGGGGGGCAAGGGGGCCGAGGTGGCCTCGAAGCGATCTCGCTCGAAGGTGAACCCCTCGAGCCACCGACGGCTGAAGCCGTTCTTGAGCCCTCGTGAGACGCCACCGCGGATCTCGAAGAAAGTCTCGCTATGGCGGAACTTGCCGTTCACTTTGCCGAGCCGGTAGAAGGAGTCGACCCGGTCGTCGGCGACGTACTCGCCCCCCGCCGACCAGTGGGTCTCGAGGGAGAAGAAGGGGCGCTCGATCTCCAGCTTCTGGAAGGTGCCGTCGCTGTTGTCCGAGTAGATGGCCTCGAGCCGAGCCCGGCTGCCGAGGACGTTGGGGTCGCGGTAACCGAAGCGCGACGAGGTCCGGTCGACGTCCGAGAGACGCTCGATCAGGACTTCCTTGCCGGTTCCCAGGAAATTCGAGTCCTGGAGCTCGAAGCGGGTGTCGTTCTCGCCGCCGCTACGGCCGAAGCTGGCGCTGGCGGTCAGAGTCCAGACGTCGCGGGTCAGGACCACCAGGTCCACCTGGTTGTCGTGGAAGCGGATCGGCCGGACCTCGGCATCGAAGAGGTACCTCTGCGCCCTGAGGATGCGTTCCGTCTCCTCGATGGCGTAGCGGGAGTAGCGATCCCCGGGTTTGAAGAGCAGATACTCCTCGACCACGTGGCTCCGGGTCTTGCGGTGCAAGCGGTTCGCCAGACGGTAGAGCTTGTAGTTCTCTTTCGGGTTTTCGAGATCGAAGATGTCGCCCCGCAGGATCTTGATGCTGCCGACGACGGCTCCCATCTCCTCGAGGGTCTCGGGATCGGGGATGTCACCTTCGGGTTTGGGTCCGGGCAGCCGGTAGGTGGGGAGGTCCGGAGCGGTCTCGGTGCCTTCGGGAAGATAGCCGAGGACGGGGGCCGAAGCCTCGCCTGCGGTGTCGCCGGCGGCCTCGGCCAGACAGGTTCCCGCTGCCACGACAAGCACCAGGCCCAGGGCGAGCCACGAGACGAAGCGCGTCGAGGTCGGTAGAGCAGCTTTCATACTGGGTGCGAAGCTATGGCATCGTACCATGGGCAAGCCGTCGCGGACATCCCGGTCGAGCTTGGCGAAGGGCAGGGAGGGCTGGGGAGGAACGACCCTCTGGTCGGTCTCCGGCAGCTAGAATCGGCCCATGAACCATCTACCCGACGTCGAAGCCGTCCGCGACTACTTGCTCTCGCTCCAGGACCGGATCTGCAGCGCCCTCGAAGAGGCCGATGGCGCCGCCAGGATGGTCGAGGACCTCTGGCGCCGCGACGAGGGCGGTGGCGGCCGGAGCCGAGTGATGGCCGACGGCGCGCTGTTCGAGAAGGCCGGGGTGGGCTTTTCCGATGTCCAGGGCAAGGCGTTGCCGAGGGCGGCGACGGCCCAGCG
>JAGQSE010000406.1 GCA_020439725.1 Acidobacteriota bacterium | reverse complement strand
TCCGCGGCCCTCGAGCTGATCCGCGGCACGGTCGAGGAGGTGGTGGCGGAGCGCGGCGGCGGCAAGCTCTCCTTGGGTCTGCTGGCGGCCTTGTGGGCGTCGTCGAGCGGTGTCGCGGCGCTCATCCGCGGTCTCAACACCGCGTTCGACGTCACCGAGACCCGCCCCTGGTGGTACCAGCGGCTGGCCGCCCTCGGGTTCACGCTGCTCTTTGGTCTCCAGGTCGCCGTGGGTCTGACCGGCATCTTCTATGGCGAGACCATCGGCGCCTGGCTGGCCGGGAAGCTCGACCTGGGTGATTACTTCCCCCTCGTGTGGGCGGTGACGAGCAGCCTGGCGCTGGTCCTCTTCGTGGTCGTCACCTTCGACCTGCTCTACAACCTGGCACCCTACGTGGACGGATATGCCTGGCGCTGGGCAAGCCCCGGTGCGGTCTTCGGGGTGAGCATCTGGCTGGCCGCCTCCTTCGGTTTCCGCCTCTACCTCGACCACTTCGACTCCTATGGCCGCACCTACGGCTCGCTGGGGACGGTGATCGTGCTCCTGCTATGGTTCCACCTGACCGGCGCGGCCCTGCTCTTCGGTGCGGAGGTCAACTCGGAAATCTTGAAGGCGGAGCGGGACTCCTTGGAGGGGTGATAGACGATGGCGATCCAGGACGCGTTCGAGCTGGTGGTCAAGAAGCTTTACGGTTGGTACGAGACCCTGGTCTTGATGCTGCCCAACCTGGTCGTGGCGGTGCTGGTGGCCGTCGTGGCGTGGTTCGTGGCGCAGGTGGCCCGCAAGCTCGTGTCGCGGGCTCTCCACCGCATCTCGGACAACCGCACCCTGGTCCAGCTGGCGGCCAAGATCATCAGCTTCGTCATCCTCCTCGTCGGCCTTTTCGTCGCGCTGGGGATCCTGAAGCTCGACAAGACCGTGACCTCGCTGCTCGCCGGCGCCGGTGTCATCGGCCTGGCCCTGGGGTTCGCCTTCCAGGACATCACCGCCAACTTCCTGTCGGGGATCCTGCTCTCGCTGCGCAGGCCCTTCGTGGTCGGCGACGTCGTCGAGCTCGCCGACTTCTTCGGCACCGTCGAGCGGGTCGATCTGCGCAACACCTGGCTGCGCACCCCCGACGGCAAGCTGGTGCTGATCCCTAACCGCGAGGTCTTCGAGAACGCCATGACCAACTTCAGCCAGAACCGGAACCTCCGGGTCGAGCTGCCGGTGGGCGTTTCCTACGCTTCGGACCTCGACCAGGTGGCGGAGGTCACGCGAGCCGCCGTCGAAGCCATCGAGGGACGGACCGAGGGGCGCGACGTCGAGGTCCTCTATACCGACTTCGGGGGCAGCTCCATCGATCTCGTGGTGCGTTTCTGGATCCCCTTTGCGCGTCCCGTCGACATCAACAAGGCGAAGAGCGAGGCGGTGGTACGGATCAAGAAGGCCTACGACGAGCACGGCATCGTCATCCCGTTCCCGATCCGCACTCTCGATTTCGGGATCTCCGGCGGCCAGAAGCTGTCCGAGATGTGGCCCCGGCGGTTCGCCGCGGAGCCCGCCGAGGGCGCGGGTGCCGGCGGTTCGGGCGAGCCCGGCGAGCAAGAAGCTCGTGGTGGCCGTTGACAGGTACCCCGGCGGTACGCATCATGAAGTCTCGGCCGCAGGGCCCCGGGCCGCAGCTCGGCGCTCGGCGGAATCCACATCGAGTAGTTGTCCAGCGAGTGCAGCGCAGCCGAGGACGGCTGGAGGATGAGTGAAATGACGGAAGTCCGCATCGGAATCAACGGATTCGGGCGCATCGGGCGATGCGCCTTCAAGCACATCTTGGCGCGCCCCGGCTTTCGGGTCGTGGGGGTCAACGACCTGGCGGATCGGGGAGACCTGGCCTACCTCTTGAAGTACGACTCGGTCCACGGCTGGTATCCGCGCAAGGTCGAGGAGGACGAGCGGGGCTTCGTCATCGACGGCAACCCCATCCCCTTCTTCTCGGAGAAGGACCCGGGTCAGATCCCCTGGGGCGAGGTCGGCGCCGACGTCGTCATCGAAGCGACGGGCGTCTTCCGCACCCGTGACAAGGCCTCGGCCCACCTGGCCGGCGGTGCCAAGCGGGTGATCATCTCGGCGCCCTCCGAGGACGCCGACGGCACCTTCGTCCTGGGGGTCAACGGCGACGACTACGATCCCGCCAAGCATCAGGTGGTGTCGATGGCTTCGTGCACCACCAACTGCCTGGCGCCGGTGACCAAGGTCCTGCAGGACAACATCGGCATCAAGCAGGGCCTGATGACCACCGTCCATGCCTATACCAACGACCAGGTGCTGGTCGACGTGCGCCACAAGG
>JAGQSE010000405.1 GCA_020439725.1 Acidobacteriota bacterium | reverse complement strand
CAGATCGCGGTGGATCACGCCCTTGGCATGCGAGTGCTGGATCGCCTCGCACACCGGCAGCATCAGCCCGATGCGCGCGTCGAGGCCGAGCCCGTGGTCGTCGGCCCAGCGGGTGATCGGTACGCCTTCGACCAGCTCCATGGCGAACCAAGGCCGGCCGCCTTCGGTGCTGCCGGCATCGAGGATGCGCGCGATGTTGGGATGATCCATCACCGCCAGCGCCTGGCCTTCGGCGCGGAACCGCGCGAGGATCTCCCGCGAATCGCCGCCGCGGAGCACCTTGAGGGCGACGCGGCGGGTCACGGGCTCGCTCTGCTCGGCCTCGTAGACGCGTCCCATGCCGCCTTCGCCCAGCAGGCGGAGGATGCGATACGGCCCGACCTGGACGGGCTCCATGGAGGCGGCGCCGGCCGAGTCGCGAAGGGCCGCCGTGCCACCCGCAACCTCGAGCCGGATGGCGCCGCCGAAGGGGCTCTCCCTCGCCAGGGCCTCGAGGGCGTGCTCGCGGCCCCTCAGGGCGTCCGCGCCGTCGCCGTCGTCGAGCTCGGTGCCGAGGAGCTCGAGGAGCTCTGCGTGGAGCTCCGCCGATTCGACCCGTACCGCTTCCAGGCGGATCGCCCGGGCTTCCGGCGCCAGCGCACCGGCCTCGTCGGAAAGCTCGTCGAAGAGCTCCCGGAGCCGTGCGAAGCGCCGTCGCTCGGTCTCGGTGGGGCCGTCGCCGCTCACTCGGCCGCCCCCGTGCCCGTCGCCGCGCTGGTCGTCCCAGGGCGCAGCCGAACCGCCAGCCAGCGGCGGGCGAAGCGCCAGTCGCGCTCGACCGTCGACGTCGAGACACCGAGCACCTGGGCGATCTGCTCGGTGGTGCCTCCCCAGAAGACCCGCAGCTGGACCCCCTCCGCCTGCCGCGGGTCGAGCCGCGCAAGCTCGTCGAGGACCGGCGGCAAGCGCTCGAGGGCGATGGGCGTGGTCTCCGCCAACCCGGAGAGCGTCACACGGATGAGGTCGCTGCCCCGCCGCTGGGCCCCCCGCGCGCGCTGATAGTCGATCATCGCCCGGACGATGATCCGGCTCGCGTAGGCGAAGAGGTGGCGGCGGTTCTCGAAGGTGATGGGCGACGCGAGGATCTGGAGCAGGGCGTCGTCGGCGAGGACCCGGGGCTCGAGCGTCAGCCCGTCGAGGCGGCCGGCGTTGCGCTGCCGCATCTCGCGGGACGCGATCCGCTCGAGCCGATGGACCACCGCCTCGGCGAAGCGGTCCTCGGCGCCCGGATCGCCCGCGGCGACCCGCTCCAGCAGGGCCGTGATCGCACCGTCGCTCAGCTCGGATCTCCTCGTGGGGCCGATCCGAGTATAGCCGCCGGGGAGGGACGTCCCGAGCCGAGGTTGAGGGAATCCTCCGCGGCATGACGGGTTCGGCGCCGTGTTTTCCGTCTACGTCGACAGCGGTCCCGGTGATGTTCCCCGGGGCGCCATGGCGGCCCCTCGCGGAGCCGCCCCATCGACCCCTCGGGAGAAGCACCCATGCGCTGCGTTCCAAGGTCTCCACTCATCGCCCTGCTCGCCCTGTCGTCCTCGCTCCTTGCCGGGGGCTGGCTGGTCTCCGGCGCCGGGGCCGCCCAGGCGCAGCTGCCGCTCGAAGCCGGTGCGCCCATCGGCACGACGGACGGTCCCAACGCCTTGACCCTCGCAGACCTCGACCGTGACGGGGATCTCGACGCGCTGGCCGCGTCGGGGCCCGACGGCGCGTCGGGCGCCATCGTCTGGTGGCCCAAGGACGGTGGCACCGGTTGGGGCGCCAAGGTCACCATCGATGCGGCCTTTCCTTTCGCCAAAGACGTCGTTGCCGCGGACCTCGACGGCGACGGGGATCTCGACGTCGCCGCGGCGTCCTTCGCCGACGGGCGTGTCTCGTGGTGGGAGAACCTCGCCGGCGACGGGTCGAGCTGGTCCTCGGCCAAGGGCATCGTCGTCGGTGCGACCGGCGCCGTCGCGCTGACCATCGGCGACGTCGACGGTGATGGCGACCTGGACGTCGTCGGCGCCGCCCGCTCGGCGGGCGAGGTCGGCTGGTACGAGAACGACGGTACGCCGAGCAACGGCGGTTGGATGACCCATATCGTCAACGCGGCGGCCTTTCCCGAACCCACCGCGGTGGCGCTCGGCGACGTGGATCGGGACGGCGACCTCGACGTCGTTGCGGCGACGCGGCTGGGTGACGCGGTGGCGTGGTGGGAGAACGACGGGACCCCCGGCGACGACGTCGGCGGCGACGGCAATTCGTGGACCGGTCACCCCCTTGCCGGTTCCCTCGATGGCGCCCGCGACCTGGTCTTGACCGATCTCGATCGGGACGGCGATCTCGACGTGGCGGTGGTCAGTGTCCTCGCCGACACTGTCTCGTGGGTCGAGAACGTCTCCGGCGACGGTGCGTTGTGGGCATCGGCGGCCATGATCGGCTCGATCGACGGCCCGCGCGACCTGGTCGCGAGGGACCTCGACCTGGATGGCGACGTCGACCTGCTGAGCGCCGGTCAGGACGGCGACACGGTGACCTGGTGGGAGAACCGCGAGGGCGACGCCAGCGCATGGAGCGACCACCAAGTCGTCACCGGTCTCGATGGCGCCCGCGGTGTCGCCGTCGGGGATGTCGACGGCGACGGCGATCTCGACCTGGCGGCGACGGCGTTTCTCGGCGATGAGCTCAGGTGGTGGCGCAACGATCCCATCGCCCGCACGGTGGCCTTCGTCCAGATCCCGGTGACCCTGGATTTCGCCGACACGGCGGTGGCCGCCGACCTCGATCGGGACGGCGACCTCGATATCGTCGGTGGCGGGCTCCTGCACTGGTACGAACGCCAGGGCTCCGCCTGGCAGGCCCACGACGTCGATCTCTTCGCGGGGATCACCGGTGTGCTCCAGGACGTGGCGGTGGCGGACATCGATCGGGATGGCGACCCGGACATCGTCGGCGCCAACCTCTTCCGGGTCTTCTGGTGGGAGAACGACGGGACGCCGGCGGACGACAGCGGTGGCGGACTGGGCACCTCGTGGACCCGCCACGAGGTGTCGAACGGGCACTCGCAGGTGCAGGGAGTGTCGATCGCCGACCTCGATCGCGACGGCGACCTCGACCTGGTGGCCTTCGACCCGGTGGCGGACCGGGTCTTCTGGTGGCAAAGCGACGGCAGTCCCGGCGACGACGCCGGCGGTGACGGCAACTCGTGGACCGAGCGGATCATCGACTCGTCCACCGACACGCCGCGGTCGGCGCTGGTGCGCGACGTCGACCGTGACGGCGACCTCGACGTGGTGGTCGTCGCGCAGATCCACATCCCGTCGAGCGAGCGCATCTCGTGGTGGGAGAACAGTGCCGCGGGTACCATCTGGACCCGCCGGCAGATCGGCAGCGGCACGCCGCTGGTGGCCGCCGTCGCAGATCTCGACCGCGATGGCGATCTCGACGTCCTGACGGGTGAAGGCACCGGATCTGGCGAAGGCCGGCTATGGCTGACCTGCCAAGAGCCGCCGGGGGACGGCAGCCAGTGGAGCTCACCGAGCACCCAGGTCGGGATCCTCGACACGGGGCAGCCCTTCGTCTGGGAGCTGGGGCTCGCGGACCTCGATCTCGACGGCGATCCGGACGCCGTCGCGGTCGGGGACCGCGACCATCTGTACCGCTTTGAAAACCTCGGAACCGGGACGTGGACCCGCGACGAGGTCTCGGTGGGCGAGCTCGACACCGACGGTCTCCGCGTCGAGGATGCCGGAGGCTCCCCGGCGCCGGACCTGGTGGTGGCCTCGAGCTTCGACTCGAAGATCGTGATCTTCGAGAATCGCGCCGCCCAGGCACGGCTCGTCGCCACCGACGTCTCGACCAGCCCGCTCCCCATCGGGTCGCCCTCCGCGGTCCTCGAGCTCGAAGCGATCTCCCTGGGCGACGTCGGCGACCCGCAGATCGAGATCGCTGCCCTCGAGCTCCTCCTGGAGCGCTCTCCCGGCGATCCCCTGGACGGCGCCGAGGCCTCGTCGGTGCTCGCCGGCCTCTCGCTCTACGAAGACCTCGACGGCTCCGGCGACTTCGACCCGGGGCCCGACCTGCTGATCGGAGAGCTGCTCTCGCCGTCACCCACCGCAGGGGCGGTGACCTTGACCCTTCCCGATTTCGTGAACACCATCGGGACGATCTCGTCGCGCACCTACTTCCTGGTGGTCGAGACCACCCCCGACGCCCCCGCGCAGGCCACCGACACGCTCCGCATCACCCTCCGCACCTCCCGCTCGCGGATGGAGGACACCACCTACGACTCTCCCCTCGCGCTGCAATCGCCCGAAGACATCTCGACCCAGATCCTGCTCATCGAAGACCCCAACCAGATCTTCACCGACGGTTTCGAGTCGGGAGACACCACGGCATGGACGGCGGTGGTGATGTGACGGAGAGCGGAGGGAAGCCGGCGGTTCGAGGATCTCCGGTCGGCCAGACCCCCAACCGTGGCCGGCCCGGGCGAGGTCGGCCCGCGATCGCGAGGTTGTCTCCGGGCACAGCAGGTTAATCGTCGAGAAATTACGAGGCCTGAAAGCCTTCCGCCTCAAAGCAGCTCTGCTGCCTTAGGGTGTAGCGCGGGCGGACGGGATCTCCGACACCCGGGGCGTCCTCGCTGCCGCCTGGGAAGGGGATCCCATGTCTCGTTTGAATGTTCTTGGCGGCCAGACGGTTCTGATATTCACGGTACTCATCGTTCCAGCCTCCGCCTGGGTGGATTTGCCTCAACCAAGAAGGACGGCCTCCTGGGTGCTGTCGGATGGATCTCAAGCACTCGCCGCAGGCGGTTCCCTGGATCCGGCCGTTTGTGATTCCGGCTCTTCACTGGATCCCAACGGCTAGGCGGGCCGGGAAGGAAACGGAAAGGGGTTTTTGGCACCACAGTGCCAAGCCCCCTTTTCTTCGCCCCGAAGGCAAGCTAGGATACTTCTCGCAAGCATTCAATTACGCAGGAAGGGTACTCCGTGCCGCCATCCTGGGGGTCCTATGTACGAAAGCGATGAGAACCATCTCGATCCGACCGACCTCGTCCAGCTGCTCTGGCTGGCCGCGCCGTGCGAGGGGGCGAGCCGCTCGCTGGCGCACCTCCTGGCGGTCTGCACCGAGTGCTGGTGTCCCGAGGAGCTCGACGAAGAGGAGCGGGCGGAGCTCGCCGAGGCTCATTTCGTAGATGAGTCGCTGGCGGCGCTCCTGTGGCGGTTGCTGGCGGGGAGCTCGCCGGCGCTGGGCGCCAAGCTCGGTCATCTGCTCGAGGGCTGCCCCGAGTGCTGGCGTCTGGCGGAGCCACTCTTCCGGCCCCGCGGCCCCAGGCTTACCCCCGACCAGTACCCCGAGCTGGTCCAGCGCTTCACCGATCTGACACAGCTGCAACGCGCCGAAGTCGCCCGCGAGACCCGAGAGGCGCCGGCCCTCCTCCGCCGGCTCCTCGCCGAGCCGGTCTCGCGACGCGCCCTGCTGGTCCAGAATTCGGCCCGTTACCGCTCCGCCGCATTGGTCGACGCCCTCGGTGAGGAAAGCCGCCGGAAGGCGTCCCGAGATCCTCAAGCTGCCCGCGATCTCGCCGAGCTGGCGCTCGAAATTGCCGCCAGCCTCGATGAAAGGCGTTACGGCCCACGAATCCTCGAGGATCTCAAAGCCCTGGCTCAGGCCTACCGTGGCAATGCCTACCGAGCTGCGCAGGATCTGGTTGATGCCAAAGACGCTTTCCGGAAGAGTCGCAATCACCTCGAGGCCGGTTCCGGCTTGGTTCCGATCAAGGCGGAGATCGACTCCCTCGAGGCTTCATTGATGGCCGCGCTTCGGAGGTTTCCGGAGGCGGGTCGACTGCTCGAGGAAGCTCGTGTCGTCTTCCGAGATCTCGGCGAAGACGGCCGGCTGGCTCGCGTCTTGGTACAGGCGGCCAAGGTGTCGCGTGAAGCGGGCGACGGCGAAGAGGCTTGCCGCCTGGTCGCCGAGGCTTTGGAACACATCGATACCGAGGCGGAGCCGCGGCTGCTGCTTTGCGCGTTGCAGAACCGCCTCGTGTCACTGATCGATCTCGGCCGCTTTCACGAGGCCGAGGCACAGCTTGCAGAGGTTCGCACGCTTGCCGAGAGACTGGCAAACGATACCGACTTACTCCACGTGCGCTGGGCCGAAGCGGAGATCGCCGCCGGGACCGGACGCCATGCCCGCGCAGAGGCTGCCTACACGGTGGTCCGCGACGAGCTGCGAGCGCAAGGTCTGCTGGTGGATCTGGGATTGGCCTCGCTCCAGCTGGCGGTGGTCTACCTCGACGAGGGGCGACTCGACCAGGTCCGCCCGGTCCTCGAGGAAGCTCACGCGCTTCTGACCTACCAGGGGATCAAGCAGGACGCCCAAGCCGCGCGTCTGCTCCTTGCCGAAGTCATCCGCGCCGAGCAGATCAGCCAGGCCGCG
>JAGQSE010000404.1:266-1565 GCA_020439725.1 Acidobacteriota bacterium | reverse complement strand
CCGTCCTCGATCTCGAGCACCACCAGCGCCCAGGGCTCGTGCCCACCGTCGGCGCTGGCGCGGTACTGCCCAAAGGCCGGCAGCCCACAGGCCGCGGTGGGCACGAGACGCGATCCCCGGCAACCCGATCCGCGCCCCGAGAGCCACGTCCGCACCGAGTCAGGCCCACGGAGCCACAGCGTGTAGGGCGGCATCGAGAAGACCGCGTCCTCGTGGAGCAACGCCGCCAGACCGTCGACGTCATAGGCCTCGAAAGCGCTGACATAGCGCTCGAGAAGCTCCTGCTCTGACTCGGCCGCCGGCTCCTCCGCCGGCAGGCGCCGATCGAGATCGCGCTCCGCCAGCGTCGCCCGCGCCCGCTGGAGGGCGCTGTTGACCGCCGCCACCGAGATCTCGAGGACCTCGGCGACCTCCGCCGCCGACCAGCCCAGGACCTCGCGCATCAGGAGCACCGCGCGCTGCTTCGCGGGGAGGTGCTGGAGCGCCGCGACGAAGGCCAGCCGGATGCTCTGCCGGAGCACCGCCAGCTCCTCCGGATCCGCCTTCGCCGGCAACACCGCCGCATCGGGCACCGGCTCGAGCCAATGCCGTCGCGGCTCCATCGACAGCTCGTCATCCACCGCCCCCACCGGCCTCTCCTCCACCGGCCGCACCCGCCGCGACCGCGCCGCGATCTCGTCGAGACACACATTGGTGGCGATCCGATACAGCCAAGTCTTCACCGCCGCCCGCCCCTCGAACCGCTCCCCATGCCGCCAAGCCCGCACCATCGTCTCCTGCACCGCATCCTCCGCATCCACCACCGACCCCAACATCCGGTAGCAATGCCCGGTGAGGCCGGGGCGGTAGGCGTCCAGTTCAGCGACGAGCTCGGGCATGGTGAGGATCTCCAGAAGCGACTGCGCGGTGGGCCGGGACGGATGACCGCGGGGCTCGGGGAGGAAGTCTATCGAGTCAGGATGCGCCTGGAGCGCTTCCGCGGTCATCCTGTTTCCAAGCCACCAGAGTCCTACCCGACGCCTCCGGCTCCTTGCAAAGTGAGAACCCTGCTCACCGCCGCCAGGTGGCGGCACAAGAGCGGCCTCCATGCCCGTCCCAGCTCTGCGCTCGCTCCACCGCCTCCTCGGATAGCCCTGGCCGACCATCCGAGCTCTTCCGATCCGTCATTCCCGCGGACGCGGGAATCCACGCGTTCACTCTGTGAACACGACTGCTTGCCCTCCGCAATAGCGGCTTGGTTGGCCCTTCGCACCGTGAGACAACGGCAGGAAAATCCCTCGTTCCCACGGTCCACCGTGG
>JAGQSE010000404.1:0-229 GCA_020439725.1 Acidobacteriota bacterium | reverse complement strand
GCGGGGCGCGGCCAGCGGTGGGCTCACGCCCGCCCCAACTATCGCAATGCCTTGGTTGGCCTTTCGCTCTGCGAGCCGAGCATTCCCAGATCAAAGCGTAGGGGCGGGTTTCAAACCCGCCCTCTGCCCTGGTCACGCGACCGAGGGTCCCCAAGGATCTTGGGTGGCAGGGCGGGTTTGAAACCCGCCCCTACCAAGAGAAGGAACCATGCCTTGGTTGGCCTTTCGC